>NZ_JBPXKS010000006.1:0-272285 GCF_054558755.1 Aquirufa sp. A-Brett2-W8 | reverse complement strand
CTAATTCAACCACCAGGTTCTTTTGCTGTGAGGGAATCACATTCCAATGACGCCTGCCACAACGCTTGTTAGGACTTAGCCCATCCACCCCAAAATCACTGTATAATTTATACCATAGATAAAAGGTACTTTTATTCAAACCCAATTGCTTGAGTGTTCGATTAATCCCTATATCTGATCTTGTGACCATGTGAATGATTTCTTGTTTTTCTGATGCTGTCAATCGCATATATCGTTTGAGCTTTTCGCTTATTCCAAGGCGTTTAAACTTTTTTTTACGATGTCATAGCGAAGAACTAAATCAGCTAAGGTCTCTTTAAGTTTAAGGTTCTCTTTGCGAAGATCAGCGACCTCATCACTGGTGGCTTCTCGGGTTAGATCTCCTGATAATCGCTTCTTGCCCGCTTCCAAGAATTCTTTGTTCCACTTGTAAAAAGTAGACTCTTGGATCGAATGTTTTCTACATAGTTCCGCTATCGAACTCTCGGCTCGTAAAGCCTCCATAATGATTTGAATCTTCTGCTCGGAACTAAACAGGCGACGTGTCTTTCGACGGATGTCTTTGATGTAATTTTCTGCTGATTGTTTTTTTCTTGTTTCCATTTTGTTAAGTTAATAATTGTTTGGAAACACTCCCTAAGAAATAACCTCTATCGGTCCACTTTTTGCTGACGATTTACACTTTACCTTGGTTTACCATTTGTCGCCTTTAATTGTTCTCCAGGGGCCCTTCTTTCTTTACTATCTGAAGAGTATTATGAAAGGGGAATTTGTTTGGGATAAGTACTTGCTGCTACTTTCAATCCCTTCACTCATTTTTCTGATTAATTTAATTCCATTCTACTTTTTACCCTTTGAAAATAGGGTGGATTATTTTAGTACACCTATTTTTAATCAAGACCTCAATGCCTACTTTTTTCTCACACTTAAACAACAGTATTTATTTATATCTATTTATAATACGGCCTTTATTATTTATGGTATCTGGTTTATCAATCAATTGAAAGCAGCTGGTGGAATCTATATTAAAAAGAAAGTGACCGTCCTTTTCACGCGTATTTTTATTGTGACCTTATTGACGATTATTCCTAGTTTATTCGTCGTGTTTATATTGAGTTTGAATTCAAAACAACCAGGGATGATCAATTTTTTAAACTCTGATGCGGTCAATACGAATTACCTATATTTTCAATCGCTGGTATTGCCTTTAAGTTTCTTTTTTGTTCCTAACTGGTTGTATAATGAAAAGGAGCCCTTGTCTTTTTTAGATAATTTTATGCTGACCTGGAAAAGAGTAACTTCTGAGAATGCCAAAACCTCAACGGAAGATTCCTTCGAAAAATCATCCGACTACGAGCGCATCATTGCCTACATCGAAACCCAAAAACCCTACGTCAAAACCCAATTCTCCCTGCACGACATTTCGCAGGCATTAAACATCCCCCATAACCGGGTCACGAACTTTTTCAACAAGCAATTAAAAGTCCCCTTCCCCACCTACCGCAACAAATTACGTATCGAACACGCGACCTCCTTGTTGCGCTCCGGAACCCACCTAACCACGTCCATCGAGGGAATCGCGGAGATGTCTGGCTTTAAGAGCAAATCCATTTTCTACAAGACCTTTAAGGAGGAATACGGGACGACGCCGGTGGATTGGATTAGGGAGAATTTGTAAATGAGTCGATTAATTTCGCTAATCGACTCAAAATTTAACTATATTTGAGGCGATTAGACTTATTAATCGCCTCATCGTGTACAACTGGCAACGAGATTCTTGGCCCCATTTTGAGTTTGATACGAATCGTATCGAGCCACAAATCTTTGCATTTATGCAGAAATCAGGTGAATTGAGCGGTAAATTAGCCGCTTTGCCTCTGGAGGATCGGACGGAAATGATGATTCAATTGATGGTAGCGGAGGCTTTAAAGACGTCCGCCATTGAGGGGGAACACTACAGCGAATTAGATATTATGTCTTCGGTTCGCCGGAATTTAGGTTTAGCGAGTCCGCACTTGCCCAAAAACAAGGATGTCATTGGGCTGAGTGAGATGTTGATGGATGTGCGGAATTCGTTTGCTGAGCCATTGACGGAGGAGCGGCTGAAGCTTTGGCATACAAAATTAATGGGAAATACGCCTCAAATAAATGCTGGCGAATGGCGGACGGATGAAGCGCCCATGCAGATTGTTTCTGGGTCTTTCGCTCGGCCTACCATTCATTACGAGGCTCCACCGTCTTCGCGTGTTCCACCCGAAATGGCGCAATTTTTACAGTGGTTTAACGAGGCCGCTTGGATGGCGCCACCGGTTAAGGCGGCGGTCGCTCACTTGTATTTCGAGGCGATTCACCCATTCGAGGATGGCAATGGCCGGATCGGTCGCGCCATCGTGGAGAAAGCGCTTTCGCAGGGTCTTCAATGTCCTTTGCCTTTTAGTATTTCCAAAGCCATTGAGGCAAACAAAAAGGCCTATTATCAGGCCCTCCAGCAAGCAGAAAAAGGCCTTAACATCACAGATTGGATTGAATGGTTTGTGCAAACATTGTTAGAAGCCCAAACCTTCGCCGACAAACTCATCCAGTTTACCATTTCGAAATGGCACTTCTTCGCGGTCTTCGAACACCAACTGAACGAGCGCCAAAACAAAGTCATCAACCGCATGCTAGCAGCCGGCCCCGACTCTTTCCAAGGCGGAATGAATGTCCGCAAATATGTGGGAATCACGGGAACCTCCCGTGCCACCGCCTCGCGTGATCTTCAGGAGCTCGTTTCAATGCAGGTGTTTACGCCAGTGGGAGCGGGGAGGTCGGCGAGGTATGAGTTGGTGTTTTGAGAGAAAAATATCCGCAAATATCTGATAATATATCCGCAAATACGCTTCCAACTATCCCTCTAACCCCGCAGGTTTTTCAGTAAATTTTGTGCATTTTCGCTTTACTATTTAGTTTCTAAACTAATTTACATGATACACACGATGCGTTGGTTCGGTCCGAACGATCCGGTTTCCTTGATGGATATTCGTCAAGCCGGATGTACAGGAGTCGTTACCGCATTGCACCAAATACCGGTGGGGGAAGTTTGGCCTATTGAATCCATTCAAGAACGTATTGCGATGATCGAAACGGGGAATCAGGATTGGACGCCTTTGCATTGGTCAGTTGTGGAATCGCTTCCGGTACACGAGGGGATTAAGAAAGCCTTAGTGTCACGCGGTCAACTCATTGAAAATTACAAGACATCTTTACGAAATCTAGTGGCTTGTGGCATCAAAACGGTGTGCTATAATTTTATGCCTGTGCTCGATTGGTCGCGGACAAAATTGAACTTTGAGATGCCCGATGGGGCACGCGCTTTGCGTTTTGTTTGGACGGATTTCGCGGTGTTTGATTTGCATATTTTGCAGCGACCAGGCGCCTCGAAAGATTATACGCCAGCGGTTCAGGCTGCGGCTGCTCAGCGTTTCGCATCTATGTCAAAAGAGGAAAAAGCAGAGTTGAAAAACACCGCATTATTAGGCCTTCCCGGCTCAGAGGAAGCTTTTCATTTAGAAAATTTCCAAAGTTTATTGGATGAATACAAAGACATTTCAGCGGATCAATTACGTGAAAACCTGCACTATTTTGTGCGATCGATCGCGCCTTTGGCACAGGAATTAGGGATTAATCTTTGCATCCATCCGGATGATCCTCCATTCCCCTTATTGGGCTTGCCGCGGGTGGTGAGTACAGAATCGGATTTGGCATTTTTAATGTCCGCTTCACCAGAGCGCGCGAACGGAATTACATTTTGCACGGGTTCTTTAGGAGTTAGAGCGGATAATGATTTGCCTGGGATGGTTCGCCGCTTCGCTGATCGCATTCACTTCTTGCATTTGCGCACGACTTTTAGAGAACAGAATGATCCGTTGATTTTCCATGAGGCGCCTCACTTAACAGGTGATGTGGATATGTTCGAGGTGGTGAAAGCGGTGGTGGAAGAAGAGAAAAGAAGAGGAGGCGAACAGATTCCGATGCGCCCAGATCACGGTCACCAAATGTTAGATGATTTGAAAAAGAAAACCTATCCAGGCTACTCGGCAATCGGAAGATTGCGCGGTTTGGCAGAAATACGTGGACTCGAATTAGCGATTCGCACCACTTTAAATTAGATAAAAAAGATGCAACAACCATTCTCATTGCAAGGGCGCGTGGCGCTCATCACGGGCGGCGGAACCGGAATCGGATTCGATATCGCGAAATGCTTTTTAGCGTCCGGCGCCACGGTCGTGATCACGGGTCGCCGCGAAGAGGTGCTGAAGGAGGCGGTTGCGAACTTAGGGGCTGGGGCGCATTATGCGGTGAACGATGTGGCTGATTTAAGCTTGACAGCTCAGCTCGTAACGGGTCTCGTAGCGAAACATGGCGCCATCGACATCTTGGTAAACAACGCGGGCATCAACATGAAACGCCCGGCCGTAGAAGTTTCAGATGACGATTTTGCAAACATTATTAACGTGAATTTGAACGCCGTTTTCTCGCTGACGCGGGAGGTAGGAAAACATATGTTAGAACGCGGAAAGGGTTCGATCATCATGATTTCTTCGATGGCAGCATACTACGGAATCGATCGTGTAGCAGCTTATGCTTCGTCTAAAACCGGTATTTATGGTTTAGTGAGAGTGCTCGCATCTGAGTGGTCTGGCAAAGGCGTTCGTGTGAATGCGATTGCCCCAGGATTTATCGAAACGGCGATGAGTAGAACCGCGATGAATTCGGATCCGGATCGCAAACACAAGGCGATGGATCGCACGCCGATGGGCTATTTTGGGAAACCAGAAGACATCGGTTGGGCGGCAGTTTATTTAGCCTCAGATGCAGCAAATTACGTTACAGGCGTCTCAATCCCGGTTGACGGCGGGAATTCAATCGGATTCTAATGAAAGGAAATTACCGCTGGGTGGTAGTCGCCCTCTTGTTTTTTGCGACGACGATTAACTATTTAGATCGCCAGGTGATTGGCTTGTTGAAGCCCACGCTAGAGAAGGAATTGAACTGGTCGGAGACGGATTATAGTTTCATCGTGATGTGTTTCACCGCGTCCTATGCGATCGGATTGTTGGCTTTTGGGAAGGTGATAGATAAGATAGGTTCTAAAACGGGTTATGCCATCTCCATCGTCATCTGGTCCGTCGCGGCGATGGCGCACGCTTTGGCAAAGACTACGTTTGGGTTCGGCGCGGCACGCGCCGCTTTAGGAGCCGGCGAAGCGGGGAATTTTCCGGCGGCGATTAAGACGGTGGCGGAGTGGTTCCCAAAAAGAGAACGCGCCTTAGCGACTGGTATTTTTAATTCCGGCGCAAACATCGGCGCGATGGTCGCGCCCATTATGGTGCCTTGGATTTTAGGAGCGTATGGTTGGGAGGAAGCCTTCCTTATAACTGGAGCGATTGGATTTATTTGGTTGATTTTATGGTGGGTATTTTATGAAATTCCTTCGAAGCATACTTCTGTCACGAAAGAAGAATTAGCGCATATTCAGTCGGAGGATGAGACGACCGACGTGAAGCCCATCGCGTGGAGCAAATTATTCGGTTACCGCCAAACCTGGGTATTCATCGTAGGTAAGTTCTTCACGGATCCCATCTGGTGGTTTTTCTTGTTTTGGTTACCGTCGTATTTCTCCACGACTTTTGCATTAGACTTGAAAAAGCCCAGTCTACATTTAGCGGTTCTATTTACTTGCACCTCTATCGGGAGTATTGGCGGAGGTTATATTTCAGGCTGGTTAATGAAGAAAGGCTGGCCGGTGTACAAGGCTAGAAAATACTCTTTGTTCTTTTTTGCGCTTTGTGCGGTGCCCATTATTGGGGCACGCTGGGCGACGGATATTTGGCAGGCCGTATTCTTAATTTCCATCGCAGCATCCGCGCACCAGGCGTGGTCGGCGAACATATTTACGACCGTGTCAGATATGTTTCCCAAACACGCCGTTTCCTCTGTCGTGGGGATAGGTGGTTTGGCTGGTTCGCTGGGCGGTGTTATTTTTCCGTTTATCATCGGAGTGGTGTTGGACGCGTACAAGGCAGACAATGCATTATCTGAAGGATATAATCTTATATTTGCAACATGTGGCTGCGCGTATTTGTTTGCGTGGTTACTCATTCATTTCATCTCGCCTAAAATGGAGGCGGTTAAATCGTAAGACTATGAAAAAATTACTATTTGCTCTATTCGCTTTTGCTTCAAGCGCCTATGCTCAGGATGAGCACCATCCTCTAGAAGGAGCGTGGGATTTAAACGTATCCATGGAAAACCGCAATGGCGGAGTTTCTACCGCACCCTCTTGGTTAGAAGTGCGTCACTCAGGGCTTAAAACGCTTACCGGACGTTTTGTGGGAGATGGCGGTTCTGCTAGACCTATTTCAGAAGTCTTTTTTAAGGACGGACACATCTCCTTTAAAATTCCACCACAATGGGATAAGTTTGATCCCTATATGTCCTTTGAGGGAGATCTAAAAGACAGGAAATTGTCTGGAACGATTGTAAAACCAAACGGTAAAGCGATGGCCTTTACGGGCGTTCGCGCTCCCTCTTTATGGAGAGGTGCGGAACCGGTTTGGGACAAACCGATCACCTTATTTAATGGAAAAGATTTAACAGGATGGAAAGCTTTAGGGCCTAAGAACCAGTGGATCGTAGAAAATGGGTCATTGAAAAGTCCAGAATCCGGTGCCAATATTTGTACGGATCAAAAATTTAACGACTTCAAATTACATATCGAATTCCGTTTGCCTCCGGGAAGTAATAGCGGCGTGTATTTACGCGGACGCTATGAGGCTCAAGTAGAAGATAGTTACGGAAAAGCGCCATATAGCATCTATTTAGGCGGCATTTATGGCTTTATCGATCCACTTTTCCAAGCCGCAAAATCGGCTGGCGAGTGGCAAACCTATGACATTACTTTAGTGGGTCGCAAGGTTTCAGTGACTTTAAATGGCCAAAAAGTCATCATCGAACAAAACATCCCCGGCATCACGGGCGGCGCAATGGACAGCGATGAAGCAGCTCCAGGTCCCATCATGATGCAAGGCGACCACGGTCCGGTGGAATATAGAAACATTGTGTTGACTCCAGCTAAATAATGAAAAAGAGCATTTTAACGGAAGATTGGACGGTAGTCCTTTTGGGTTTTTTAATCATCGGAGTGGCCCTTTTAGGGGTGAAAATTCCATCCCCTTCTTTCGGCTGGGAAACGACTAGTGACTTAACGGAAAAGGTAATCACGTCCGGCAATCTATTAAAGCTGGGTCAGATCTTCCTTTTCTCGTATGTGATCGCCATTCTCGCAGCTAGTGTATTAGGTAAAAGTGTCGCAGGTACTGCCAAAGGTTTCCCCATTGTTTTCGTACTTACCTCGCTGGCTTTAGTGCTAGCGGGCAATGCCTTCTTGAAAAATTGGAATTTAGAAGCGGTGATTTTCAGCTTGACTATCGGGCTAGTTTTGAGTAATTTCTTCACGCTTCCGGCGTGGTTAACGGAATCTCTTTCGACGGAATTGTTCGTGAAAATCGGTTTGATCTTATTAGGTACGAGCGTGATTTTTGGCGACATTTTAAAGGCTGGATCACTCGGCTTGATACAGGCTTTGATAGTGGTTATTTCGGTTTGGTATTTCGCTTTTTGGATCTCCAAAAAAATGGGCATCGACGAAGAATTTGCCATCATGATCTCCAGTGCGGTATCGATTTGCGGTGTTTCAGCGGCGATTGCAACCTCTGGAGCCATTAAGGGCGATTCTAAAAAGTTATCTTATGTGATCTCGATTGTGTTGATTACTGCCATTCCGATGATCATCTTTTTGCCATTTATTGCGCAGGCTTTGGGTCTTTCGCAGGCGGTTACGGGTGCTTGGTTAGGCGGAACGATTGATACGACGGGAGCGGTAATTGCGTCCGGAACGATGGTGGGTGAGGAGGCTTTGAAGATTTCGACGATTGTTAAATTCTCCCAAAACGTTCTTCTAGGTTTCGCCGCTTTCGCGATTTCTATTTACTGGACAATGACAAATAACCAGTCGTCAACAGTGAAGGAAGCCAAGCCAACTTGCGCCGTGATCTGGGAGCGCTTCCCTAAATTCGTCTTGGGTTTCATCGCAGCATCGCTGCTTTTTTCCTTCGTGATTTCCCCGGATAAAATCGATGAAGTTAAGGGAGGTTTCAAGGCTTTGCAAGGACTTTGGTTTGCCTTGGCATTTACGAGCATCGGTTTGGAAACCAAATTTTCAGATCTGTTCTCGAAGGAAGGCAAGAAGCCATTATACGCTTTCTTAATCGCCCAGTTATTTAATGTGTTTGTGACACTGGCGGTGGCTTATGTACTATTTAACTAGTTTTTTAACATTGATTAGTCTGGCTGTTTTCAGTCAGGCCAAAATCCCTGTTTGCCACGTTCCTACCCCCACGCGGCTAAAACAACTTAGCAGCCCTAAGCCTAAACCGACCTTGAAATCCTATCAGGGGATGAAGCGAATTCCTGCTGGAATCTATGCCATGGGTTCGCATGATGCACAGGGTCGTGTAGATGAATATCCGGTACATCATGTTCATGTTAATGCTTTTTGGATGGATGAAACCGAGGTGACGAATGCGGCGTTTGCTGCTTTTGTCAAAGCCACAGGCTATATCACGACCGCAGAAAAAGCGATTGATTGGTCCGAATTAGCTAAGCAGGTTCCTGCCGGAACACCTAAGCCAGCCGATTCGCTTTTAGCCCCCAGTTCTTTGGTCTTTGTTCCCACAATAGGTCCAGTTAGTTTGACTGATTATAGCCAATGGTGGACGTTTAAGCGTGGAGCTGATTGGAAACATCCGGAAGGTCTAGGGTCAACTAGTGTAGGTCGCGAAACCCATCCAGTAGTCCATGTTTCGTGGGATGATGCCGCCGCTTATGCTCGTTGGGCAGGAAAAAGATTGCCTACAGAAGCCGAATGGGAGTGGGCCACTCGCGGTGGTTTAAAGAATAAAATCTACCCTTGGGGGGATGCGTCGGTGAATAAAGCCCCCTATAAAGCGAATAGTTTTCAAGGCCATTTTCCATACGAAGATCAAGCACTCGACGGTTATAAAACCACCACCGCACCCGTAAAATCTTTTCCTGCAAACGGTTATGGATTATATGATACTGCCGGAAATGTGTGGGAGTGGTGTTCGGATTGGTACCGCCCTACGTATTATAAAAAGAGCCCCGTTTTTAATCCCAAAGGTCCATCTTCCAGCTATGATCCCGATGAGCCGGGAGTCCCTAAACGCGTCATGCGCGGAGGATCTTTTCTTTGTAATGATGGCTATTGTTCCAGCTACCGCAGCTCCGCTCGGATGAAGTCAAGTCCAGATTCTGGCTTGCAGCATACGGGTTTTCGCTGTGTGAAAGATTAAAAGAATATAAAGTCTATGGTTTTTATAGAATAAGATTTTATATTTGCCAAATGAAGTATGTGTTTTTCTTTTTGGCCCCACTTTTTACTCTTTCTGCACAGTCCACTATTGAGTATCAATCCCAAATTTGGTACGGATATTATGTGTCCTTTCCCATTAACAATCAATGGTATGTTCAAGGCGAAGTCCACACCCGTCATTTTGTAGATCCTTTAGTACATCACCAAAATGCATTTCGGGCACATGTGCATCTGACAATTGGAGATAGATGGGATTTTTCCGCTGGAACGGCACTTTTTTTGAATACCCCTAATGATCCTCGTTCGACTAGTCGATTAGCTATTCCAGAATACCGACCGCACGTAGATATCGCATACAGGCATAATTGGCATTCGATTCGGATTGATCACCGCTTTCGATCGGAGATGCGCTTTAACCGAGAAACGAATGTGAGCCGCACCGAACTTACCGATGCCGTTAGCTTCAATAATTATCGTCTTCGCTACCGAATTCAGGCTTTAGTCCCCTTGTTTAAATCCATACAGGGTAAAGTGAATACAGAAATTTTATTGAATGCTGGGCAAGAAAACCCAGCAAATACGTTAGACCAACATCGGATGTTTGCTGGTTTAAGTATTCCTCTGCGGGATAATTTAACGGTTGATGTGGGTTATTTACATGCCTTTCAGCAACGTCCAAATTTGAATTATTATGACCGAAGTATTTTGAGCATTATGGTATATCACCGGCTTTAATAAATCTTCACCACCACTCTTCTATACCTTGTCAATGCCGGGGAACCTGTATCGGTTCCTTCCACCACGACGTGATAGGTATCTCCTTTTTTTGAGTTTGCTGGAATCTGTATTTTTACCGTTGCGTTTTCTAGTGTCGCGTCCGCTTTCCCGGATCCTGCCTCCGGATAAGGCCAAACCTTCAGCTTCACCGCGTTCCCATCCGGGTCTCTCGAGGTTACATTCAGCGTTAGTTTCTCACCCGCTTTCGCGCTCACATTCATCCCTTCTTTCACCGTAATTTGCGGTGCGTGATTCGCGTCTTTGAATGATTTCACACACCAATCTGTGCGGGCAGCGAAGTCTTCTTGTGCAGCGATTAACCAACGGGTTTGGGAATAATTAATGTCTAATTTCCCTGTCTCTGGATTGAAATCTGCGGCCTTTTCGTTGTCCTCAAATCGATAGGGATTTCCCTCCGCTTCCACAAATCTTCCGCCCCATCCACCAAAGGAAGGATGGTTCAGATTGTTCAATCCCACATCCACCAGGTGCAAGAAAGCAGGAGAATCTCCCTCTGAAATGAAGTCATAAGGACTAAAAGATCCCCATTGCGCATCCTTCAGCTTGGTAGGATCGCCGTGAATGTGCTCGTCGTCGCCGGGCTGCTTTTGGCCATCCCCATAGGAATAATACATCTGTAAAAGGGGCCCGTGATTCAGGATGATTTTTGGACCCATATAGGTCCCCTCGAAATAAGGTTGCGTCGCCTTAGGCATTACGCGCTTCCAAGGATACGCAAAACTCGCAAACTGCTGCGCATTATAAAACACTCGAATCTCTGGCCATTGACCAGCGATGTAATTTTTCAAGGTCGCATCCTGGTCCATCACGGTGTAGATGATGGCTTTTTGGGAGATTTTTTCTTTGATTTTTGTCCAATCTGACGCCGTCGAATATTGCTCTTCGATCGACTTCAAAGCTCTGGCAATCGTATTCGTTCCACCCCAAGCTTGTAAATAAATGGGTTCCGGATCCTTATCTAAAAGTTTCGCTTTGATCCATTCTGAACCTTCTGTCACTTGCTCCATCTCTCCCTCGAAATCGATATTCCCCACCTTCACTAAGCTGTTTAAATAAGCAGGACTTGGGTAGTTTTTATCGTGTAAGATCAGGTTCGAATGCACCTGGCCATAAGCTTTCAACAAGTCTTGAATCCAATTAACACCCGGCCAGCGCAAATCCGTTTTTGCGCCGTACATTTTGCGCGTCATTTCCATTTCGGAGGTAAATTTCGTTCCTTTTCCGTCACCCTTATAATGCCACATCGAACTCGAATATACTAAACCTTCTAGTTGGTATTCATTCGAATACAAGAGCATCCGGATGAAGGTATCTACGTCATCGATTTCGCCGTCCGTCGTGACAATTGTACGAGGAAGGCGGCCTTTCGCGAAAAGAGACGTGCTCAGCAGGAGCAGGAATAAGATTTTTTTCATATTAGGAGATACTGATGTCAAAGCCTTGCAATAAACCCGCTAAACCATCCGGCGAAAACTTCGCTTTCTTGATCTGATTAATGCTCGGATGAATCACATAATTAAAGGCGCTGCGGAAGTCCGCCTTGCTCACATTGGTCTGGTCAAAAAGAGCTCCAGCCAAATCACAATCATCGAAAACCGCTTCTGAGAAATCGGATTCCGTGAAGTCGACTTCGTGCAAAGAACAGCCCGCGAACTTTGTCTTTTTCCCCTTGATTTGGTAGAAGGATGACAGGTTTAAAACGCAGGATTCGAAACTCACTTCGAATAGAAAAGGATTGCAAGCCTCGAAGCGAAGTCCTTGCATTTTGCAGTCTTTGAAATGTACTTTTTGGAGGGACGCGCCGCTAATTTTAACTAAGCTGAGATTACAGGATTCAAACGTACAGTCGGTGAACTGAAAATTTTGAAAATCGGCAGATTCGAACAAGCAGTTTTTGAAATTGCAATGTTCGTATTCGCCGATGGCCAGTCTGCTTTGTTTCTCGAATTTTTGGTCGACGATATAAGGCTTTTCCATGCCGCAAATTAGCATTTTTTCCCTATTTTGCTTTCTATTAACTTGCACTATGAAAAAACTATTCCTCTTCCTCGCATTCACCACAACTATTTTCGCACAAGAAAAAATCGATTTAGGCACCCTAAAAGGCGGGGGCTATCAAATCTTAATGCCTAAAAAATGGAACAAAAAACTCGTGATGTATGCCCACGGTTACCAGTTTATGGGAACTCCGGCGGCAAGTGCGAATGCAGGATTAGATAAGCGCTTACAGGTTATTTTAGATCGGGGTTTTGCAATTGCGGCCTCTGATTATCCTATTCAGGGATTTGCGATGGCAGAAGGGGTAGACGCGACCGAAGAATTACGCCAAGTCTTTATCAAAAAGATGGGCCAGCCGGACTCAACCTTTATGATGGGGCACTCGATGGGCGGTGGCATCACGTTCGCGACATTGGAGAATTTTGGCCAACACTACAATGGCGGATTACCACTTTGTCCATTTTCCTCACGTCCCTATTTACAGTGCAGAAAAGAGTACGATATGTATGCCACGATGAACGGTTTGTTCCCGGGCATCGTGCCCTCTTTAAAAGATATTTTTGACGTAAATAGCTCTGTCGGATTTGTATCTTTTGCGACGGCAGGTCAACGAATGATGGAGATTAAAAAGGCATTATTGAAAAAGGATTCCGTTTTAGCCGTAGCTTTTGCTAAGCGCTTTGACTTGAAATTCGATGACCTTCCAGGTGCCTTATTTTTTAACCAAAACGTGTTACGCGACATCGCCCTCAAGCTAAAGGGTAACCCATTCGACAATACCGAAACGCTGTACTCTGGCTTTCCTGATAACTTGAAAGTGAATGCGGTAGCGGAACGCTTACCTGCCACGAAGGATCAAGCACAGCTTTTTGCGCGCTACGACCGCACAGGAAAAATCGACAAGCCAGTTGTTTTAATGCATACGATCTACGACCAGTTAATTCCTGTGAATTATGCGGTGACGAACATCGAAAATATGATTCACGCGCAAGGTCGCGACAAGTTTTTCGCAGTTAAATACACAAATGGACAAGCGCATTGCCAGTTCACGGATGCTCAGACGGCGAAAGCTTTCGATGATATGCGCGCATTTGTAAAGACGGGAATTAAACCGGCGATTGAGTTTTTACCTTAATTAGTATGCAACTATTCGATTTCCCTTCTGACCCTTCCCTAAACCTGCTTCCAGGTGACGGAATCGTGCACTATTACGGGAAATTGATGACTTCTGAAGAGGCAGGCGCTATGGCTGAGGCGCTACTGAATCGCATCGAATGGCGAAACGATGAAGCAGTCATCTACGGCAAACGTATCATCACGAAACGCAAGGTAGCTTGGTATGGTGATCAACCATTTTCCTATACCTATTCGAAAACTACGAAGACGGCCTTGGCATGGACACCAGAGTTGCTAATCTTGAAAAACCTCGCCGAAAAACATTCCGGCGAAACCTATAATTCCTGTTTATTGAATCTCTACCACGACGGTTCCGAAGGCATGGCCTGGCACAGTGATGGCGAAAAAGATTTGCGAAAAAATGGGGCGATTGCCTCACTAAGTTTTGGCGCAGAAAGAAAATTCTGTTTTAAGCACAAACATTCCGGCGAAAAAATAGACGTCTTCCTAGAAGCTGGAAGCCTGCTCGTGATGAAAGGCGAAACGCAAACCCACTGGCTACATCGTCTGCCGCCCAGCACGAAAATTTATCAGCCTAGAATCAATCTGACTTTCAGAACAATCGTCACTACCAGCGCCACATAGACTGGAAAGGTAAAGAGTAAAAGCGCAAAAAGTACCGAGTCATAAAAGACGGTCCCTTTCGTTTTCGCATAGGCAAAAGCCCGCACCGGGATATACAAAGGCAAGGCAAAATAATAGAGTAATCCACGAGGGAATCCGGGATGCTTAGGAACCTCAATCAAGCGTTCCATTTTCTCAAAAACCGTCGCATTAAACCGCACGCGATCTACGGCATCCGCGATCGGCTGAGGCCACGTCAAGTTCTCAAAAGCCAGATGAATTCCTTTCCCAAAAGCCGTAAAACTCGAATAACCTAGTCCCACAATCTGAACAGTAGGGAAGATTCCTTCCGCGTGTGCGCTCTCTAAAATCCGACTCGCCCCCTTCTTAAAAGGCTGTAATTCGTGGGTATTGAGGCAAATTCCTTCGATGAAAATCAAGACTATTCCGTCTTTGCGGAGGCATTTCACCGCCTGGCGGAAGGTATTAGAGTTTAGGTGGAGATGCTCTTTGCCTTCTCTTTGGCGAAATACCGGAAGCAGGTGAAGTTGCCTTAACAAAAACCCGAAGACTGGATTTCTGAACACATCTCCCCTGGCTAAATAGTTGATTTTCCGCGGATACAAGGCACCGATAATCACAGCGTCCAAAAACGAATCCGGGTGGTTTACCACTAATAGGACGGGACCTTTCGTGTTCATCAACTCCGCATTTTTCACCACGATGGACGGGCAAAAGATACGCAGCGCAAAACGAACCAATATTTTTAATAGAAAGATCAAGTATTTTTATAATTTTAAGCACCGCAAGGTTTAAAAAATATCGCATGCAAGCAAACTTTCTCTCTGTCGTTTTAATGCCCATCGCCCTCGCCATTATCATGACGGGTTTAGGCTTATCGCTTACCATCGCAGATTTCAAACGGGTCTACGAATACCCTAAAGCTGTTCTCATAGGACTGGGCACTCAGATGATTCTCTTACCTATTCTCTGCTTTTTCATAGTGAAAGCCTTAGCGCTTCCGTCCGAATTAGCCGTAGGTTTAATGCTATTAGCAGCCGCTCCGGGAGGTCCTTCCGCGAATCTTTATTCGCATATTGCCAAAGGCGATGTCGCCCTCAATGTCACCCTCACCGCCCTAAACAGTATTCTTTCTGTCATCTCGATTGCCTTTATCGTGAATCTTTCGATGAAGCTATTGATGCAACAGGATGCGTACATACCCTTGCAATTCTCGAAAGTGTTAGAAGTTTGTATGATCGTGATTTTACCCGTTTCGATCGGAATGATCATTCGAAAAAAAGCACCTGGATTCTCCGCTCGATTAGAAGCTCCCGTGAAAATTTTATCGGCCATTTTCCTCGCCTTGATCATCTTTTTAGCCGGATGGAAAGAACGCGATCACCTGATGTACGATATTCAAACCGTAGGCTTAGCCTGCCTTTTATTTAATGTGGCCTGTCTTTCGATCGGGTATTATTTGCCTCGTTTATTGAATCTAGATAAGAAACAAGCCATCGCAATTGGGATGGAAATAGGCATTCATAATGGAACACTAGCCATTTTTATTGCCTTAAATGTGATAGGAAATGGAACGATGACGATTCCAGCTGTGATTTATAGCATCATTATGTTTATAACGGCGGCTATTTTTGGGTGGCTGGTGAATTTGCGAAACTAGTCTGCGGACTCCGAGCTAGCTTTTTTCTTTTCGATTTTTTTAACATTCCAAATATACAGCGTCTCCACCTTCGACCTCGCCCAAGGCGTCTTGCGTAAGAAAGTCAAACTCGATTTAATGCTCGGATCACTCGCAAAACAATTAATGCGAATCTTCCGCGCCATCTCTTCCCAGCCTAATAAATCGACTAGATCAGTTAGGATTGTTTCCAGTGTTACACCGTGTAGTGGATCGTTGCTCATGTAGTAGGATTAGAAAACCAAGAGGCGTACTCCACATAATTATAAGCGGTGCGTTTAAAAACTTCCGCTGCATCCGGGCTTACCTCTTTTAAATATTTGGCGGGATTTCCCGCATAAATAGTTCCCGCTGGAACTCGGGTTCCTTGGGTCACTACCGCTCCAGCCGCGACGATACTTCCGGATTCAATGTAGGCATTATCCATCACGATCGCCCCCATTCCGATGAGCACATTGTCTTCAATCGTACAACCATGCACGATCGCATTGTGTGCGATGGAAACATAGTCGCCTATGGTAGTCACCGTTTTTTCAAAGGTGCAATGCACCACGGCACCATCTTGAATGTTCGTATAATTTCCAATACTGATCGCATTCACATCCCCACGTACCACCGCATTAAACCATATCGTACAATGATTTCCGGTGCGCACATCGCCCACAACGGTGGCATTAGGAGCAACCCAATTTTCTTCTCCGAAAGAAGGCGATATTCCTTTTACAGGTAAGATTAAGCCCATTTTCCTTGGAGTTTTAGTACTTTTTCTATCACATCTCTCACCGCACCGCGGCCACCATGGAACGGGGAAACGTATTTCACGACTTGATGCAATTCGGGAATCGCATCCGCCGGGCAGGTACTCAAAATATCCGGACGCGAAAGGATTTTTAAATCCGCCATATCGTCCCCCATATAGAGAATTTCATTTTCTTTGACCCCTAGTTTAGACAATAATTCGAGGTAGGTTTCTAACTTATCTTTCCCGCCTAAACCGAAATAGATGTGTTGAAACTTGAGATTCTCTAAGCGTTTTTTGACCCCCGGATGACTCCCCCCTGTGATCACGCATAGTTGAAAATTCGCCTCACGCGCCTTTTCTAAAGCATAGCCGTCGCGGATGTAGAAAGTGCGGAAGTGTTCACCCGTTTCGAGCACGTGAACATTGCCGTCCGTCATCACGCCATCGATGTCAAAAATGAAGGCTTTTATATCCTTGAATAGGGAAAGTACGTTAGACATAGGGAGTATTTTGACCCAAATATCTGAATATTTTATGTATTTTTATCCGTTTATGCAGAATACGTCGTCTTTGTTTCGCATCCTATTTTTTATCCTCGCCCTGAGTTTTGGCCTTTCTGCGCAAAAAATTCAGGTAGGACCCTATTCTATTCGGGTAAATGGAACCCAGGTAGAAAAAAATCAGTGGGGCCCATCTGAAATCTCCTACCGTATAGCAAATGATAGTCTCGTTTTCCAAGTGACCGAATTTCAATGGGACGAAAAAACGAAAACAGGATCAGCTAAAGGCGGCGAAATCACCGGTGATAAACTGGGTCACAAAAAAGCGCGTCTACAAATCGATGCTCTTCGCTTCGAGCCTGCGAGTGGAACCATGCGATTCATTTCAGCAGATTGGGTTGAAAACGACCGCGAGACGAATGGGGAAGGTTCGCTCACGCTAAGAAGAAAAGAGAAACATTTCAGCTTTGAATTTAGAGCCACCGAACAGGCGGAAATGAAGGGAGAGGCCTGGGAAGCGGAAGGAAAACCTTTCTATAAAGACTTGCGCAAAGGCCTAACAGGCGACGCCCATTTACATTTCGGTAAATTAGGAACGATGTCTGCTCCGCTGATTTGGTTCTTACCCGACTCGTCTATTTTAGTCCCAGCAGGTCGCTGGAGCAGCGCATTAAGCAATTCAGATTCCCTATCTAGAGGACAAGTAAGCGGTCAGTGGTACCCTAAAAACCAGACCTTCCATTTCAAAAAATTACCCGGCGCCACTAATCGTGCTTTGTTCGAAGACAGCTTCCATGAGATGCGGATGTCGGTAGATTTAGGGGTGTTGCGCGTGAAAGAAAAGCGAATAGATTTTTACCAAATTTCAGGGCGAAATCAGGTGCCCGCCTGGCTCGAATCGAAGGATTATTATAATTACGGCCGGATCCAAGAATTGCAAGGTTTACTTACCTATAGCCCCATACGAATCTTATACCGCTATTTAGTCGAGAATAAAACGGAGTCAGCCACGATCGGGGATCTAGCGGTCCTGGTGAATCGCAAGCCGGAACAGCTTCAATCTGGTTTTCAGTCTTTCGTGGAGGCGGGTTATATGAAAATAGAGGATGATCAAATTTCTTTCACGAGCCAGGGGAAGTATTATGCGCGGGTGGCTTATGAGAAAAAGGATTTTGACACCTTTTATGCGGCCTCGATGGGGAATCTTTTAGACGCAGATTCGGCCTCGATGTCCCTCGATTTAGTGGACAAGAAATTGCGCATCCGAGGTATTCAGCAGGTGATGATTTCGGACTCCTTGAAGGCGGAATTCATTCCCTATGATGAGGCTTTGACCTTCCAAAAAGGGCGCGATTTCAATTTCCTAGGGGAAATCAAGATCGGGAATTACCGTTTCCGCGGCCCAGATTTTGCCTTTAAATTCAATGATTTTACCGCACAGTTCACGAAAATTGATTCTATTACCTTCATCCCAAAAGGCCAATCAAAAGAATTTGGCGGCCAATTTAGATACGAATCGGGATCCATCATTTTGAGTGCTCCCGGAAACAAGTCCGGCCGTTTTGGGGTCGCAGAATACCCTAAACTACTCATCCCGAATGGAATGACGGCCCATTTTGATGAGCCTTGGCGGGCAAAAGGAGTCTATGAATCGAGATACTATTTTAAAGTTCCCTCCATCGCATTAGATAGCCTAACTCAAAAGGCCCCTGTTTTCATCGGTACGTTTAATTCCCCCGGACTTTTGCCTCCTTTAAATACGCAATTGGTGTTGAAGCCGGACCAAAGTTTTGGCTTTACTTATTTTCAAAAATCCCCCTTATCCATTTATCAAAAGAAAGGAACGTTAGTGCTAAGTGAGCCTCTCGAAATGGATAAAAAAGGCTTGCACACGGCTGGAACTTTTTCAATAGCGGGTTTTCAGTCAGTTACGAAAGAGGCTTTCTTGTATCCAGATTCGTTAATCAGTACGGGCCTAGGAGGAAAATTAGGCGAAATGGCGAACAAAAAAGGCCCCATCGCGACCCTTCCGGGGCATCGCTTTACTTGGCTACCTAAGGAGGATTCGCTTGCTGTTTATCCGGAGAAAAATTCTTTCGCATTGTATGGGAATCAATTGCAATTAGAGGGGCCGGTTTGGATGCATCAGAAGGAGGTATTCGGGAAGGGGGAGATAACTTTAGGGGACGGGAAATTACAATCGGAATTGTTTTATTTCCAGCCGGCTACGTGGAAATCGAAGGATGCCAGTTTGTCGATAGGCCTAAAGAAGCCCGTATTCATCGCAGACAGAATCGCCATCGAAGCAGCACCAGGCGCGGTGAACCTTGCTTTTAAACCGGTAGAGGAGACGCCAGCCACTTTACCCATTCAAGGTTATAAAACGACTTATTTAGGAGCTATTTGGGAGCAAAAAAACCAAAAAATCAAGCTCCAAAAACTCGAATTGCAATCGCTGGATTCTGCTGTGAAATCAGGGCCCATCACTGCGAAATCCGGCGTACTGGATCAAGTTTCGGAGGTGATTTCGCTGGACGGAGTGAAGGAAATTGAAATAGGACCGGCCACAGTTTATCCAGCAAAAGGTTTGTTAGCTATCGCGAAAGGTGGGCAATTTAAATCATTAAGCGGTGCGAGGGCAACCGTAAATGGCCATGTTTTGGCAAACATCAACACCGTCACAGCGAATGCGAATCGCTTCACGGGAACCGCGTCCTATTTGCTACCGGTGGAAGGAAGCGATAGTCTGGTGATCCCTATGAAAAATTTCGATTTTCAGCCGGAAGGAATTCGAGCGGAGGCGCGCTACATCGAAAAGACGCCGTTGAAACTGACCTCGCATCAAGAATTTAAAGGCGATGTATTTTTCCTTTCGGAGAAACCGAGTTTGGAATTTAAAGGCTCGATTCGCCCTTTATTAGGGACTTTGAAGTTTAAAACCGCCTGGATTCCGTTCGCAAATTCAAAAGGAATTGTGGTGAACGACGAGTTAAAAGATGAACTTGGTCGATCGGTTACCGCCGGAATTTTTGTCAATGCGGATAATAAATTATACCCTTCTTTCTTAGGGCCTATGTCGAATGAAGACGATCCGGTTCTCTTTAAAGCAGCGGGGGAAGTGACGGAAGCATCCGAAGTGTATAGCATCAAAAATGCCGAATCTCAGATGCATTTATCCATCCCAAAAAAGCGCGTGGACACAGACGGGATGGTGCAATTATTTACGGGGAATAAGTTGGTGCGGTCTTTTGGCAAGATCTCCATGTCCCTAGATACTTTAATTCCACGTATCGAATCCTGGCTGAGTTTGCAATTCCAGGTGCCTATTCCTATTCTCGCTAAGATGGGCGATCGAATCGTTCGTTATAATTTAGATGAAGGATTACAAACGGCGGCGGCGGATGAGCCGGAGAATCGGGATGAATATTTGAAAAGGGTGGAACCTATTTTAGGTAAGAAATTGACAGAAACGGTCAAAACCAAGATGGATCGCGAGCACATTGCCCTGGATAAAGTGGATCCCGAATTCGCGAGTATGATCAATTTCTCCTCCGTAAAATGGGCTTGGTCACCTAATTTGAGCGCTTTTTACTCGATTGGCGATTTGCCCTTAATTAACGTGGGGCCAGTAGATGTGAATGCAACGGTGAAGGGAATGATGGAGGTGATTAAGAAGCCTAATAAGGAGGAGTTTTATGCCTATTGGGAATTATCCGAAGATCTTTGGTATTATTTCGCTTATTTTGAGGGCGAATTAGGCGTTTATTCTTCAGATAATTCCTTCCTTGCCACGGTAAGGGAGTCGATGAAAACCCAGAAAAAGGGCGGAATAAAAGTCGTGGAGGCAGCTGCGGAAGAAAAGAATGCTTTTGTGAAACGATTCACATCGTATTATAAACCGCTAATTCCGGTGAAGAAGGCGCCAGTGAAAAAAGAACCAACAAAAACAAAACCAGCCACAAAAGGCAAAGAGAAGACCGGTGGATTTTAAGAGAATTCGATATTTAAAGCAGTTTTTTGATTGCCTTGACCGCTGGGGTTTGGTACGTCGCGACCCCTTTGGGAATCCAATCGGCATGAAACGAATTATCGTATTTATTTTAGGATGGCTGACTTATGCCCGCTTGAGTATTTATAATCGTACGGAAATTAAGGGAACAGAAAAGATTGTGGATTTGCCGCGCGAAGGCGTCTTATTCCTTTCGAATCACCAAACCTACTTCATGGATGTGATCTGTCTATACCATATCTTCTTCTCCGTAAAATGGCGTATTAATAATAGCATTCGCTTTCCTTTTTACCTTTTCGGTCCGCGGTCGCGCCTGTTTTATGTGGCGGCCTCTGAAACGATGAAGGAAGATGGATTTTTACCTCAGGTTTTATCTTTAGCAGGGGCCATTTTAGTGAATCGATCTTGGCGCGCACACGGTCAGGATGTAAAGCGCGAAGTGGATTTAGAAGCCCAAGATAAAGTGAGCAAAGGCTTGGCTTTTGGTTGGGTGGTTAGTTTCCCACAAGGCACCACTCGTCCTTTTGCTCCTATTAGAAAAGGTACGGCGCATTTAATTAAGGCGACTAATCCCATTGTAGTTCCCGTTCAAATCAACGGTTTCAGACGCGCTTTCGATAAGAAAGGCCTCTTTCTGAAGAAACGTAACACGACTTTGAGCGTCGAATTCAAGGACCCGATTCGCTTCAAAGAATCGGACACAATCGAAGAGATCTTACAGCGAATTTCGGCCGAAACCGGCATTCCGATGGTTGATACCCATGCTCAGTAAAACTCAAGGCATCGTCATCTCTTACATGCGCTATCGAGAAACCTCGATTTTAGTGAACGTGTATACGGCGGATTTTGGGATTTGTTCTTACATTGAAAATGGGGTTCGTTCTGCCAAAGCCAAGCATAAAATGGCCCTCTTCCAGCCACTCACCCAGCTCGATTTAGAGGTATATCATAAACCAGGAAAAGGCCTTCACCGCATCTCTGAAGCGAAATGTTCCTTTCCCTACCAGGGAATCCCCTTTGATATTGCGAAGTCTTCTCTGGCTCTTTTCTTATCTGAAGTATTAAGCAAAGTCTTAAAAGAAGAGGAGGCAAATCCAGTGCTTTTCGAGTTTTTATGTCAATCCTTGCAATATTTAGATCGGGCCAAAGATCACTTTGAGAACTTCCATTTACAGTTTTTATGGCAGCTGGCTGCTTTTTTAGGCTTTGGGGCAAGTACTTCCGCGGAGTTTTACCACCAAT
Source organism: Aquirufa sp. A-Brett2-W8 (assembly GCF_054558755.1). Classification (NCBI taxonomy): domain Bacteria; kingdom Pseudomonadati; phylum Bacteroidota; class Cytophagia; order Cytophagales; family Flectobacillaceae; genus Aquirufa; species Aquirufa sp. A-Brett2-W8. Next base: position 250,124 of record NZ_JBPXKS010000006.1, on the reverse strand, counting down.
TAAAAGTCGCAGGTTGCATTGTTCCCACCTTTCAAGGATTGGATGCGCTGATTCACGCTGATTACGGGCATCAAATCGTGCTGCACCGATCTGAGCGAAAAGAATTATTGGCTGGAATGCTACATTATTATCAATTACACATGGAAAACTTCGGAGAGATTCGTTCCTTGCAAATATTACAAGAAGTATTAGCCTAATGCGTAATCTTTACACTCTGAAGCCCTCGGCACAGCCGAGTAATGATATTGAAATCACCTTTCAGTTTACGCCGTTCAAACCGGGCAAACAGGTGATTCAGCTACCTATTTGGCGACCAGGACGTTACCAAGCCCAAAACTTCGCAAAAAATATCCCTGTTCTAAAGGCATTTAGTGCGGGTATTTCTATTCCGATTCGTAAAACTGCGTCCTCCACTTGGGAACTCGAGGCCACCGAACCCGTCGAAATCCGTTACAGCTATTATGCGAATCAACCCGATGCTGGAGGGTCAGTCGTAGAAAGCGATTTGATCTACATCAATTTCATCAATTGTTTGCTCTATGTAAAAGGGCGCGAAAACGAGCGATGCGAAGTACATGTTGAAAAGCCGGATGGCTGGAAAAGTGTGTGCACCTTTAAGAACGGAGGAAAATTCCGCGAGCTCGTGGATTCTCCCTATATCGCTGCTCCCGCTATTTTTCAACACAAATGGAAATGCAATGGCGTGAAATTTGCCATCGATGTGGTGGGTTCGCGTACGGCTTTGACAAAAAAACTCATCGCCGCTTACGAGAAATTCACCCAAACCCAACTCGACTGGATGGGCCATTTCCCCGTGAAAGAATACCATTATATGTTGTGGGTTTGTCCGACCCCGTATTACCACGGCGTGGAGCATACGAAATCCACGATGATGGTGATGGGGCCACCGGACCGCGATGCCTATGAAGACTTGATCGGATTAGGCTCGCACGAACTGTTTCACGTTTGGAACATTGCGACGATTCGCCCTAAAGAATTGTTTCCTTATGCCTACGATCGCGAAATTCCATTTTCTACGGGTTGGGTGGTCGAAGGAATCACGACTTATCTAGGGGATTGGTTCTTGTATGAATCGGGGGTTTGGACTCGGCAGGAATACTTGGCGGGTTTATTAGGGAACCTGAAATTGCATTTTGACCGCGATGCTCAGGCTCAGCAGTCTCTAGAGGAAAGTTCGATCGATTTATGGCTGGATGGCTATGGGACCAGTTTGCCGAATAAGCGCGCGTCGATTTATTATAAAGGGGCGGTGGTCGCCTTGGCTTTAGACCTACAATTACAATCAAAAAACGGCAAATCGCTAAAAGAGGTGATGCGCGCCATGAACGCAGAATTCGGCCAGCTAAAAAAAGGTTATACGAAGGCAGATTTCATCCGCATATGTGAGGAAATGTATGGCGGATCATTGCAGGATTTCTTCCATAAATACGTCGAAACCTCTGCCGATATTAGCGCTGATTTACCAGGAATTATCGCCTTATCGGGTTCGAAGTTTGAGCAGGGCCCTCTTAAAGGGTGGACTTTAAAGGATTATAACGCAATTTAATTGCGCGTATTTTCTTTTTAGTATATATTTTGTCTTTTTAGTGGCTATTAATTTTCCTGAATTTTTAGGAATTTTACTGTGATGAAAGAATTTCATACATTAATTCGAAAGACAAGATTAGACAAGGGCTACAGCCAAGACTACGTTTCCTCACGGGTGGGTATTACTTTGTCCGCTTTTTCTAAAATTGAACGAGGGATTACTAACCCCTCTTTAAGTCGAATGAAGCAAATTGCAGAAGTGCTTGAAGTGGATTTATCGATCCTATTTAAGCCAAAAGATTACCCCCATTTTTCTGGCGTCGCTGATCCCGGTGGTGCAAATACCCCTGTCTCGCGTTACGAATTCGATGCCTACGTAGCTCTAGTTCGTGACCTTCAAGAACGATTACGTGATTTAAACGACCGCCTCCTTTAATCCTCCTTTTTTATTGCGGAATCAGGGCTTATGCCTAAATTGCAGGTTCAAAATCAATTGCTATGTTGAATAGACCGCGTCGTAACCGTTCCAGTGCCGCTATCCGTACGATGGTGGAGGAAAATCGCCTTTCGGTGAAGGATTTGCTCTTCCCTCTTTTTGTGATGGATGGGTCTGCCACTAAAACTGAAATCAAGTCGATGCCGGGCATTTACCGCTACACTACCGACCTTTTATTGAAAGAAATCGAGGCGTGTTTGAATCTAGGAATTACCTCTTACGCGCTTTTTCCACAGGTAGCTGAAGACCGCAAGGATACCTTAGCGACGGAATCACATCGGAAGGGCAGTCTTTATTTAGAAGCCATTCATGCGGTGACGAGCCGTTTTCCGGAAATTTCGATGTTAACGGACGTGGCGATGGATCCTTACAGTTCGGATGGACACGATGGGATCGTTAAGAACGGAGAGATTTTGAATGATGAAACGCTGGATGTATTGGCCAAAATGGCGGTAGCACAAGCCCAAGCCGGATCTAAACTCATCGGTCCTTCGGATATGATGGATGGCCGCGTGGGTTATATACGCGATTCTTTAGACGATGCCGGTTTCACGAATGTGGGCATTATGGCCTACAGCGCGAAATATGCGTCGGCCTTTTACGGACCTTTCCGCGATGCTTTGGAGTCTGCGCCTAAATTTGGCGATAAAAAGACCTACCAAATGAACCCCGCAAACAGCCGCGAAGCACTGCGCGAAGCGGAATTAGATGAATTAGAAGGAGCAGATTTCTTGATGGTAAAACCGGCTTTGGCCTACTTAGACATCATATCGCTACTCCGCGACAATACCAATTTACCGATCGCAGCATATAACGTCTCTGGCGAATATGCGATGGTCAAAGCAGCCGCAGCAAACGGCTGGATCGATGGCGAAAAAGCGATGTTAGAAAGCTTGCTTTCCATAAAGCGCGCCGGAGCTCAGGTGATTTTGACCTATTTTGCTAAAGAATTTGCCCAGTTAAAAATATCCTAAAAATATCCTACGATGTCGTCAGACCGTTACATGCAACGAGGTGTTTCTGCCTCGAAAGAAGATGTTCATAAAGCCATTGCGAACTTAGACAAAGGTCTTTTCCCGCAGGCATTCTGCAAAATCTCCCCAGATATCTTGGGAGGCGATGCGGACTATTGCAACATCATGCATGCGGATGGGGCGGGGACGAAGTCGTCTTTGGCCTACTTATATTGGAAAGAAACAGGCGATATTTCCGTTTGGCGTGGTATCGCACAAGATGCGGTAGTCATGAACACAGACGATTTAATCTGCGTGGGCGCGACGGACCAAATGCTACTTTCCAGCACCATCGGCCGCAATAAAAACTTAATTCCAGGCGAGGTCATCGCCGAAATCATCAACGGAACCGAAGAAGTCTTACAAATGCTTCGCGATAATGGCATCGGCATTTATTCGACCGGCGGCGAAACCGCAGATGTTGGCGACTTAGTGCGCACGATCATCGTGGATAGTACGGTTATCGGTCGCATGAAGCGTTCGGACGTCATTTCAAATGGCAATATCCAAGCAGGTGACGTGATCATCGGTTTAGCTTCAGACGGCCAAGCCAATTACGAAACGACCTATAACGGCGGAATGGGCAGCAACGGTTTGACCTCTGCACGCCATGACGTGTTAGGAAAATACCTGGCGACGAAATACCCCGAGAGTTTTGACTCATCGGTTCCCTCTGATTTAGTCTATTCCGGCTCTCGTACTTTAACGGAAGCGGTTCCTGGAACCCCTTTAAATGTAGGTCAATTAATCCTTTCCCCTACGCGCACCTACGCGCCAGTGGTGAAGGCTTTATTAACTGAATTACGTCCTCATTTGCACGGAATGGTGCATTGTTCTGGCGGAGCGCAGACGAAAGTCATGCACTTTGTGAACGATGTGCACGTGATTAAGGACAATTTGTTCCCGATTCCACCGCTGTTTGATTTGATCCAAAAAGAGAGCGGAACCAGCTTCAAAGAAATGTACCAAGTATTCAATATGGGCCATCGTTTAGAAGTGTATGCGAATCCTGCACACGCGGATGAAATCATTCGCATCTCCCAGTCCTTCGGTATTCCCGCCCAAATCGTGGGTCGCGTAGAAGCCTCAGCGACTAAGAAGCTGACCATCAGCAGCCCTTACGGAGAATTTATTTATGAATAGTGTTTGCTATTAAGCGAATTATTTTTTAGATTTGCACCCCCATTTAAAGGGCTTTTAAAAGTTTTTCATTTGTCTTGAATCACTAGCCTCGTGGGATTGTTTCACTTAAATACAGTAAAAATGTACGCAATCGTAGAAATTGCCGGGCAGCAGTTTAAAGTAGAAAAAGACCGTTCTGTTTACACCCACCGTTTGGCGGGAGAAGAAGGCGCTGCACTGGTTATCGACAAGGTATTACTTGTTGACAATGACGGAAAAATTTCCGTAGGAGCTCCCTTAGTAGCTGGAGCGACTGTTACTGCTAAAATTGTTGCACACCTTCGTGGCGAGAAAGTTTTAGTTTTCAAGAAGAAGCGTAGAAAGACCTATCAGAAAATGAATGGTCACCGTCAAAATTTGTCAAAAGTATTGATTGAGTCAATTAACCTTAAATAAGGGTAAAATAAGTTTTAAACTAAGCGATTCTTCGGAGCGCATAAATAAATAATACCATGGCACATAAGAAAGGCGCCGGATCATCTAAAAACGGTCGCGAATCACATTCTAAACGATTAGGCGTTAAGTTATTTGGAGGTCAAGCAATCATTGCAGGAAATATCATTGTTCGTCAACGTGGTACTGCTCACAATCCTGGCTTAAACGTAGGAATTGGAAAAGATCACACATTATTTGCTTTAGCAGATGGTGTTGTTAAGTTCAAAAAAGGTTTCAAAGGACGTTCATTCGTTCACGTATTACCTATTTCAGCTGATGCAGCTCCTGCAGATGCACCAGCGAAAGCTCCAGCTAAGAAAGCGGCTCCAGCTCCAGCAGCTGAGGCAGCAGTTGAAGCAGCTCCAGTAGCGGAGGCTCCAGCTAAGAAAGCTCCTGCGAAAAAAGCAGACGCTCCAGCAGCAGAGAAAAAAGCACCAGCGAAAAAAGCAGCTAAGGCTGAGTAATTTTCCACGGTAGATATAGAGAACCCGGCATGAAAATGCCGGGTTTTTTTGTTTTTTGGAAACCAAATAGGACGTACCTTTGTTCTACTTTTAAATACCCCCTCATGAACACGACTACATCTATCCATATTTATACAGAATCTACGCCTAATCCGCATTCCATGAAGTTCGTCTTCAATATGGAATTACTGCCAGAAGGATTGTCATTCGATTACACCCAACCGGCAGATGGACTAACGAAGGAGAAAAATTCCCCTTTAGCAGTTGCTTTATTCGGATTTGATTTTGTATCCCGCGTTTTCATCACGAACAACTTCATCACCTTAACAAAGACCGAGTCAGTGGCTTGGGAAGATGAATTATTTGGGATTAAGACCTATTTAAAGAAGTATTTCGAAGAGAAACAACTCGTTTTCTCTTTACCAGAAACGGCTATTGCTGACGATCAGTCAAACGACACGCCAGCCATCAAGCAAATCAAACAAGCCCTAGATGAATACGTTCGGCCAGCGGTAGAATCCGATGGTGGCGCCATCACATTCCACTCGTTTGACGAAACAACAGGACAAGTGAAGGTATTATTACAAGGTTCTTGCTCAGGCTGCCCATCGTCTACGTTGACCCTAAAACAAGGTATCGAAGCGCTATTAACGCGCATGGTTCCGGGTGTGAAGGAGGTTGTGGCGGAAGGGGTTTAAAATTTCCGGAGGAAATTTTAAACCGAAAGAATAGAGCACAAAGCACAAAGAATAAAGTTGGAATAAAAAATGGGGCCGAGGCCCCATTTTTTATGTGCTTTTTAACATTTCACGAAGGTTATCGCCGCAGGCGATACCATCTCTATTCTTTATGCTTTATTCTTTGTGCTTTACTTTACGATTTATGCTAAATGAAATTTAGCACAAATCGTAAATCCTCCACTTCCCTAAAATTCTGATGCTCCACCTTGTGAGAAACCACCTCGTGAGCCCAAGTCGTGTGAAAAGGAACGTGAATTCCGTGCCCACCTACTGCGAGAACAGGAAGGATATCTGATTTTAAGGAATTCCCAATCATCGTGAAATGCGCTGGATCTACATCCAAGTGTTTGATTAGTTTCAAATAATCGCTTTCCTGCTTATCAGACATGATTTCGATGTGGTGGAAATATTGCTCTAAGCCTGATTTAGCTAATTTGCGTTGTTGATCTAACAGGTCGCCTTTGGTGGCTACGACTAATCGGTATTTGCCTTGCAAGGATTGCAAAACTTCGACTACGCCAGGCAAAATTTCGATATCTCGTTCAAGTAATTCTTTACCTAGGTTCAGAATCTTTTCGATTCCATCTAAGCCCATGGTTCCACCGGAAATCTGAATGGCTGTTTCGACCATGGAAAGCATAAAGCCTTTGACCCCATAACCGTAAAGTGCGAGGTTATTCATCTCGACTTTGAACAACTCTTGACCGGTGGTGTGAGACGGCAAATAGTCTTCCATTAATGCGCAGAATTTATCTTCTGTTTCCTTAAAGTAAGGTTCATTCACCCAAAGGGTGTCGTCTGCGTCAAATGCGATTACGTGTTCCATGATTCAAATTTAAATAATAAAGCATAAAGCATAAAGTAGGAAGCGTCGCAGGCGTCGCGTGTATGAAATGTTTTTGTACCATATTTCCTGAACACAAAAATGGGGCCGAAGCCCCATTTTTAACCATCTTTATTCTTTATGCTCTATTCTTTATGCTTTAAATTTCAATGCGAGACGCATTGAAATTTAGTATGAAGTAGCTATCGTAATAAAATCAGCCGCCACTAGCGAAGCGCCACCGATTAAACCACCATCTACGTCTGGGCAAGCGAAAAGTTCTTTTGCGTTTTTCGCGTTGCAGCTTCCGCCGTACAGGATAGAGCAATCGTCGGCTACGCTTTGGCCATATTTTTTAGCAATGTGTGCACGTAAATAGGCATGCATATCTTGTGCTTGTTCTGAAGAGGCAGTTAAACCTGTTCCGATGGCCCAAATAGGTTCGTATGCGATGACCACTTTGCCAAATTCTTCCGCCGAAAGGTGGAATAAGCTTTCAGTTAATTGTTGTGCTACGTAGGCTAAGAAATCACCGCCTTCGCGTAGTTCTAAGCTTTCACCGCAGCAAAATAGGGGAGTTAGTCCGTTTGCTAAAGCAGCATCTGTTTTAGCGGCTAATTGTTCGTTCGATTCAGCGAAGTATTGACGACGCTCTGAGTGTCCTATGATGACGTATTGTACGCCTGCAGAAGCTAACATGGGTGCAGAAATCTCACCTGTGTATGCGCCAGAGGCTTTTTCGTGGCAGTTTTGGGCTGCAACAGCTAGGTTAGGAATGCCTTCAATTACTTGATTCACACCCGTTAAATACAAAGCCGGTGCTGACATAATCACCTGAACATCCGCGGAAACGCTAGACTTCACTAATTCTGCTACTTCAGTAGCTAAAACGAAAGCCTCTTGCGCCGTTTTGTTCATTTTCCAGTTACCTGCAACAATTTTTTTTCTCATACGTTCATCATTTAAGCCCCAAAATTACAACACCTTTCGGTGGAAAGAAAATTACCTATAAAAATTCGGCCCGATATTTCAGAAGATTCCCACATTTAGCGTATTTTCACACCTTATATGAACGTTAACCTTGCTATGAAAAAATTCAGCACCGGCGTACTGCTTTTCCTTCTTCCTTTTCTGTCCTTTTCACAGGATTTATTCCCGCATACTCAGTCTAATTGGGTCGATTCTGTTTTTAATTCCTTAAGTGTAGACGAGAAGATCGGGCAATTATTAATGCCTCGGGGAAATGTGGCAGACACCTACGATACAACACGTTTGTATTCGATTGTGAAAGAATACCATGTGGGAGGCTTTGTCCTATTTAAAGGGCATCCGGTGAAGCAGGCGCTTTTAGTGAATGAATTACAAAATAGAACGAAGGTTCCGCTATTTATTGGGATGGATTTAGAGTGGGGATTGGCGATGCGTTTGGACTCGACGTTCCGTTTTCCGTACCAAATGACTTTGGGCGCGATGCAAGGAAATACATCCTTGATCGAGAAGATGGGGATTCAAATAGGGGAGCAGTGTAGAAGAATGGGAGTACACATCAATTATGCGCCGGTGGTGGATGTGAATAATAATCCAGCGAATCCGGTGATTAATTTCCGCTCGTTTGGGGAGAATCGGGAGGATGTGACGGCGAAGGCTTTGGCCTATATGAAAGGTCTTCAAAAGGCTGGAATCATTACCTCAGCAAAACATTTTCCTGGTCATGGCGACACGGGTGTGGATTCTCACTTAGATATTCCGATCTTAAATCACTCGCGGTCACGTCTGGATAGTTTGGAATTATATCCATACAAAGAGTTGATTGCGAATGGACTGCAAGGGGTGATGGTAGGTCACTTGAATTTACCTGCTTTAGATACGACGGCGTCCTTAGCTTCGACGCTTTCGAAGCCGATTGTTACTGGTTTACTTCGCGATGAAATGAAGTTTCAGGGCCTCGTGTTTACGGATGCGATGGATATGAAGGGCGCGACCAAAATGTTCCCAGAGGGTACGGCGAATGTGAAAGCGATCCTGGCTGGTAATGATATTTTAGAAACATTTGTGGATGTTCCAGCGGCTTTTGATGCGATTAAGAAGGCCTTAACAAATGGTGAAATCTCGCAAGAAGATATCGATAGCCGCGTGAAACGTATTTTGAATGCCAAAGCTTGGTCAGGATTAGCCCACTATTCTCCCATCGTAGTAGCTGATTTAATTAAGGATTTGAATCCGATTAAGAGCGAGGTGCTAAATAGAAAGTTTGCGGAGAAGACGATTACCTTGATCAAGAATCCGAGCGAACTAGTTCCTATTCGCGCTCTCGACAAAACACGCATCGCAACCTTGGCTATCGGGAAGCCGTCTTACGGTTCGACTTTCCCTACGGAGTTCCAAAAAATGTCCAACAACTACCTCGAAATGCCTCACTACTATCTAGATGAAACGAGTGCAGATACGACGATTGCACGCATCGAAAAATCGCTCGCGAGCTATGATGTGGTGTTAATGGGTATTCACAGTATTTCGATTCGCCCGGCGAATAATTATAGTTTGAAGCCGGCGATTAAGGCTTTAGTGAATCGTTTTGCCACGGCTAAAACGGTGGCGATTCACTTTGCAAACGTGAACACGCTGACACAATTTGATAGTTTAAAGAATGCAGGAGCCTTGTTGACGGCCTACCAAGATGGTATTTCCCAGCAAGAAGCGGCAGCGGAGATTGTGTTCGGTGCGATTCCGGTGACGGGGAAATTACCCGTTAGTTTGAATGCGACTTATAAGCAGGGGATGGGATTGACGACCACTTCTTTAGCTCGATTGCAATATAATTTGCTGCCTGAGTCAGTGGGAATTTCATCTGCGTATTTGAATGCAAAGGTGGATTCGATGGCGAATTTAGCGATTGCAGTGAAAGGCGCTCCGGGGGTGGTGGTGTTGATTGCTAAAGAAGGGAAGGTCATTTACCACAAAGCTTTTGGCAACCAAATCTATGAAACCACGGTTCCTTTAAAGACATCTGATATCTTCGATTTGGCCTCTATTACTAAGATTTCTACCTCCATTCCAGCGCTAATGAAATGGCAAGACGAGGGGAAATTCTCATTAAAAACTACGATGGGACAACTGGTTCCGTCCTTCGTAAAATCGAATAAATCCGGACTTTTATATGAAGATGTGTTAACCCATCAATCCCGCTTAAAGGCTTGGATTCCCTTCTGGATGGACTATGTGGATAGCACGGACATGATTTTCCACAGCAAGAAATTCCAAGAAAAATTCACGAAAGACGATGTGAAATACAAATATGTAGAGCGTTTCTTAAGCCCAGCTTCTGGGGAAGCACGTTTGAAGAAAAATATCAAGGATGAAAAGGCGATGTGGAAAGAATTCGTGGATATCACGAAAGATGTGACGCGTTGGAAACCATTCACTCTTTCTTATGCACAATCGGAGGAATATCCGACGTCGGTAGCGCCTAATTTATACGCGCACAAAACGATGAAAGATCGGATTATGGAGGCGATTAAGGAGAGTCCATTGCGGGAGAAAAAGGAATATGTGTATTCGGATTTATCCTATTATTTATTGCCGTCGGAATCGCCGCGTTTGACAGGAAAGCCGTGGACAGATTTTTTAGCGGACACTTTCTACAAACCTTTAGGGGCGTCGACCTTAGTGTATCAAGCGGAGAAGCATTTTCCTCTTGCGCGCATCGTCCCATCTGAATATGACTCCCTTTTCCGTAAGACGTTGATTCAAGGTAAGGTGCACGATGAGGGGGCGGCGTTATTAGATGGTATTTCGGGTCACGCAGGTCTTTTCGGTAATGCGAATGACTTAGCTAAACTGATGCAGATGTACCTCCAAAAAGGCTATTATGGTGGCCAGCAATTCATTCAAGAATCGACCATCAAACAATGGACATCCTATCCGTTTAGCGTAGCAGAAAATGCACGTCGTGGCGTCGGTTTTGACAAAGTGGATCGCAACAAGGCAGGCATTTCTGCGGCGGCATCTGCGAGTCCGGAGAGCTTTGGGCATTCGGGTTTCACTGGAACCTATACCTGGATCGATCCATCGTCTGATTTAGTCTATGTGTTTTTATCTAACCGGGTATATCCGACGCGGAATAATTCCAAAATTTCGGATATGAACATTCGTACCGGAATCAATGAGGTGATTTACCAAGCGATTAAAAAAGGCAATTAAGATGCGTATACTTATCACGGGGGGATCGGGTTTTGTGGGTGGTGCACTGAAGCAATTTTTGCTTGCTCAGGGCCATGAGGTCGTGATTTTATCTCGCTCTGGTGGCGATTTTCAATGGGATATTGCCTTCGGGTATGTAGACCCGGCTGCCTTCGAAGGAGTAGATGCCATTGTGCATTTAGCTGGAGCAGGTATCGCGGAGGAACGCTGGTCTGCTGCGCGCAAAAGAGAATTAGTGAACAGCCGCGTGCGCGGGACAGCGGTTTTATACCAAGCTTTGTCGACGATTCCACATTCGATTAAGACTGTTATTTCCGCCTCTGCCATCGGGTTTTATGGGGCAGATGCGGGCGAGCAGGAATGTCTGGAAACCTCTCCAGTTGGCTTGGATTTTTTAGCGGATTGTACGAAGCAATGGGAAACAGCGGTAGACCAAATAGCGTCCTTAGGTTTGCGCGTAGTGAAGGTCCGCATCGGATTAGTGCTGGGAGCTACAGGGGGAATATTTCCTGTGATATCGAAGCCGATTCGCTGGGGTCTAGGCGCAAATTTGGGTTCGGGAAAGCAATGGCAATCCTGGATACATATTACCGATTTAGTGAGAATTTTTAACGAGATGTTGGTAAATTCTGCTTTGTCTGGAATTTATAATGGCGTGGCTCCGGAACCGATTCGGGCGGGAGAAATGAATAAGCAAATTGCCAAAGCCTTGCATAGGCCCTTCTTTTTACCTTCCATCCCCGGATTTTTACTTCGCCTGGTTTTAGGGGAGATGGCCTGTTTAGTGTTAGGGGGTAGTCGAGTGTCTTCGGCAAAGCTTGTGAAAGACGCCTCCTTTTCGTTTACCTTTGTCCGCTTCGATGAAGCATTAAAAGAACTAATACATGTCTAAAAAAATATTGATTTATTGTGGGTCTTCGAAAGGCCATAATCCAGTTTACACGGAACAAGTGGTCAAGTTAGCGCAGGCTTTGCACGCACATGGATGCCAGGTTATTTTTGGCGCAGGAAGTGTAGGTCTGATGGGGGTTTTAGCGGATGAGTTCTTACGTTTAGGCGGACATGCGATTGGTGTCATCCCTAAGTTCATGGAGCCTTGGGAAGTGAAGCACAAAGGCTTACCAGAATTGCACGTAACAGATACCATGCACACGCGCAAGGCTTTGATGGCCGATATGGCGGATGGGGTGATTGCCATGCCAGGAGGTTTTGGGACTTTAGACGAATTGTTTGAAATTCTGACTTGGAAGCAATTAGATCTGCACGAGATGCCTGTTTCGGTATTTAATATCAACGGCTATTTTGATCTACAATTGAAGCAAATTCAACACATGGTAGATGAAGGTTTCTTGAAGCAACCGAACATGGATGCTTTACAAGTGGAATCGGATCCGGTAAAATTAGCGGATTGGATGATGGCCTACCAGCCAGAAAAGATGGAGAAAAAGTGGATTTACGTGGGATGAGAAAACTTTTGTTCTTCTTTTTGATATCGATTAGTCTGTTAGCGCAGAAGGCTCCGGAGAATCTGGGATCTGCTGTGAACTCAGAGTATTCTGAATTAAATCCGGTGATTTCTCCGGATGGAAGGACGCTGTATTTTGGCCGGAAAAATCATCCGTCTAATCGCTATGGAGTGAAAGGTTCTGAGACGATTTCGGGCTCACAGGATATTTGGTTCTCTGAAAAAGTAGGGGACACCTGGAGTTCTGCCAGACGCCTTTCTGAGGTGCTGAATCGCGATCAATACAACACGATTTTATCGATTTCCCCAGATGGCCAAACCATCCTTCTAAAAGGGGCCTACGTGAACGGAACCTATGAAACGCGCGGTTTTTCGATCTCTAATAAGACGACGGGTGGCTGGAGTGTTCCAGTGAAAATCGATATTCCAGGTTACGAGCAGTTAAGTAAAGGCAAAAATGAATATGGCTATTTAACGATGGACGGGAAGGCCATTCTTTTAGCTTTTGCGCGGAAGAAAAATAGTGAAGACGACGATTTATATGTGAGTTTTTATGAGGACGGTCGCTGGTCTCGTCCCATGGATTTAGGGGAGGGGATTAATACCAAATATTCAGAGACAACTCCATTCCTATCGGCGGATGGGAAAACACTTTATTTCTCCTCGGATCGTCCGGGCGGGCAAGGAAGTCAAGATATTTACCTGACACGCCGACTTGACGAAACCTGGCAAAATTGGCGTAAGCCCCAAAACCTAGGTTCCCCCATCAACACGGAAGAATACGATGCCTATTATTCAATCGCAGCGAAAGGCGATTACGCTTATTTCATGTCTGGGAAGGCGTCGCTGGGGAAGAAGGATATATTTCGACTTTCAGTCGAGTCGCCTCCTGGCGGAGGCTCAGTCAATCAGTCGTCACAAGTCGGCGGTGCCGCCAGTGACTTAGTCAAAGAGTCCGGAGGGACTGAGGCCGGGGTTAGTCCGGAGGGAACGAGTCCGAAGTCCGGAGGGAAGGACTCAGGCGGGAAAATGGGTAATGCGCCGGCGGATGCAGCGATGGGTGATAGTCGTTTTGGGAATTCGTCTACTCGTTCGGTTACTTCACAAGAATCGGATCCAGTGGTTTTATTATCAGGAACGGTTTTGAATCAGCAAACAGGAAAGGTTCCCGAGGATGCAACGATTACCTATGAGGATTTATCGAATGGAAAAGTATTGGGGCAGGCGAAGCCTGATCCGTCCTCGGGTAAATATAAATTAGTGCTTCCTTATGGCAAGAATTATGGAATTACGGCGAAGGCCAAAGGCCTAATTCCAGCTTCCACGAACCTAGACTTATCTACAATGAAAGGCCGTTACCTAGAATTAGACGACTGCGATTTATCGATGGTGCCACTAGTGAAGGGAAATACGGCGACTATCAATAACCTCTTCTTTGACCTAGGAAAGGCGGCATTAAAACCAGAATCGGAACCGGAATTAAAACGAATTTTACAGGTAATGAAGGAGAACAAAGCCTTGGTCATTGAGATTAGTGGTCATACGGATAACACGGGATCGGATGAAATCAATAATAAATTATCCTTAGAGCGCGCAAATGCGGTGAAGGATTACTTGTTAAATGGATTGATTGAATCAACTCGTATTCGAACTAAAGGCTACGGTAAGTCGAAGCCAAAGGCCGATAATGCTACAGAAGAAGGTCGTCAAATTAATCGTCGCGTCGAAATAGAAATTTTATAAAATGGAGCCAAATAAGAATTGGATTTACGTGCCATCACCACCGGCAGTGGAAGTGGAGGCTTTAGGGGAGGCTTTGGCATTAAAGAATCCGTATTTTTTATCTTTACTAGTTTCGCGGGGCATTAAAACCTTCGATCAGGTAAAGGATTTCATGGTTCCAGAGATCAGCCAGCTGCATGACCCATTCCTCATGAAGGATATGGACAAAGCGGTGGAGCGCGTCAGTCTTGCACTAGAATCAGGCGAAAAAATCTTAATTTACGGTGATTATGACGTGGATGGAACCACAGCCGTTACCCTAGTTTACAGTTATTTAGCGGGTATTCTAGGCGCAGATTGTGACTACTATATTCCTGATCGCTACGCGGAAGGTTATGGGGTGTCTCAGGCAGGAATTCAATATGCAAAAGACAACGACTATACCCTCATCATCTCCCTGGATTGCGGAATTAAGTCGCAGGATAAGGTAGCCTGGTGCAACGATAATGGAATTGATTTTATTATCTGCGATCATCATTTGCCTGATGCGACTCTTCCAGATGCGGTTGCGGTTTTAGACCCCAAACGCAAAGATTGCCCTTATCCCTTCAAAGAATTAACAGGAGCTGGTGTCGGGTTTAAATTGATGATGGCTTTTGCCATCGCGAACGATCTAGAACTTGATCCTTTATGGGAGTCGGTAGATCTGTTAGCCTGCAGTATTGCGGCTGATATTGTGCCGATGAATGGGGAAAATCGGGTGTTGGCCTTTTTTGGTTTAGCTAAATTAGGATCGAATCCATGCCCAGGTTTAGGCTATTTATTGAAGAAGGCCATGAAAAAAGCGCCTATTCAAATTTCAGATATTGTATTTTCGATTTCCCCCATCATCAATGCGGCGGGTCGAATGGATCATGCGCATGGGGCGGTGAAATTAATGCTAGCATCAGATGATCAGGAAGCGGAGGCATTAGCGGAAGCGGTTATGCAGCAGAATTTGGATCGCCGGGTGGTGGAGAAAGAGATTGTTTCGCAGGCTTTGGCGATGTTTGAAGGGAATGAATTTTTGTTGTCTGCTCGAAGTACGGTCTTATTTAATCCTGCTTGGCATAAGGGCGTCGTAGGAATTGTGGCGAGCAAAATCCAGGATCAGTATTTTAGACCTACCATTATTTTAACCGAATCGCATGGGCAGTTAGTAGGATCAGCGCGTTCTGTGAGGGGCTTCGATGTGCACCACGCTTTAGAACAATGTGCGGATTTATTGGAGCAATTTGGCGGGCATACGCACGCTGCGGGATTACATTTGAAGCCGGAGAATTTGCAGGCGTTTATTGAAAAATTTGAGGGGATTGCGCAGCTGGGTTTAGCGAATATTTCGCCAAGGGCGGATTTGCCTGTTGATTTGCAGGTTCCTTTAGAGGCTTTAAGTCTGTCGTTTTATGATAAATTATTAGTTCGCCTGTCGCCCTATGGGCCGGGGAATATGTTGCCAAATTTTGTATCAGGGCCTGTTTTTGTAACGGCAAGGCCATTTGTGATGAAGGAAGAGCACCTTAAGATATATGTGGGATCGACTCCCGATGAGCGCGGTTTAGAGGTGGTGGGTTTTGGGATGAAGGCGGATTTTTATGAAGGGTTGTGTGCGGCTTATGAGCAAAGATTGCCTATCCAATTAGTGTATCATTTGGAGGTAAATGAATACAAGGGAAATCGGACTTTGCAATTACGGGCATTGGACTTTGCGACATTCAAATAAAAAGTATAATTTTAGGTATAACCAAAATAATCAAGATGAAAAAAGTACTCAATTTTTTACCTTCAGTTCTCTTAGGAGCCTTGTTCCTATATGGAGGATTAAGTTATTTTTTACCCATCGGAGGAACACTACCTTTTACAGGGGATGCCGCTTCTTTTTATAAATTATTAGATTCTTCTGGAATAATGAAGGTGGTAAAAGTGCTTGAAGTGCTAGGTGGAGCACTCCTCTTTGTCCCTAGCAAACGCGCTTTAGGTTTAACCATTTTAGCACCTATTATATTGAACATATTCTTGTTTGAACTTTGCTTTCTGGGCACGGTGCAAATAAGCTTTATCACCATCCTGATATCAGCCATTATCGCTTACCAAGAAAAAGATAAATTCAAGGCGCTATTGTAATAAATATGCCTTGAAATCAGCGAAGTCCGTCCCCATAGGGATGGACTTTTTGGTTTTATCCAAAAGCTCAGCAAGACGAGCTGGCACCGGAACAGAAACACCTAATGTCCCTTCCACGGTAGGTAAGAATTTCGCATAATGTGCGGTAGATAATAGAATTCCCGTGAATTTACCTGGGTATTCTGCGGCGTATTGTTGTAAACCATCGTAGCCTACAGCCGTATGTGGACACATCACGAAAGCGTTACGCGCATATATGTCCGCCATGATTTCCTTTGTTTTCTGGTCGTTTGTAAAATAGCCTTTGACAATCTCCCGCACTGCTGACCATTCTTCACCTGCTAAAAGACGCATGCGAATGAAGTTCGAGGGACTGCCCACATCCATGGCATTGGAAATTGTTTCTACCGATGCCACAGGCTTGTATTCTCCGGTGCGCAGGTAATCTGCCACCGGGTGGTTCTCATTGCAAGAAGCCACGAACGCTTTTACCGGAAGACCCATTCTGTAGGCCATTAAACCAGCGCTTAGATTGCCAAAATTTCCGGATGGCACACTAAACACAACAGGGGCTGTTAATCCTTTCTTTTTCGCTTGCGCGTAGGCAGCGAAGTAGTAGAAGGACTGAGGAATTAAGCGGGCAATATTGATGGAATTAGCGGAGGCTAAATCGAAAGCTGCGCGTAATTCGTCGTCGAGGAAGGCTTGTTTGACGAGTCTTTGGCAATCATCAAATGTGCCATCAATCTCTAAAGCGATTACATTTCCGCCCAAAGTCGTCAATTGCTTCTCCTGAATATCGGATACTTTTCCGGTCGGATATAAAATAGTCACCGAGATACCCGGGGTATTGAAAAAACCCTGCGCCACCGCTCCACCCGTGTCGCCAGAAGTGGCCACCAGAATACGAATTTCGCGCTTCGACTTCAGTAAATAATGGGACATAATCGCCGCCATGAAGCGCGCGCCAAAATCCTTAAACGCCATCGATGGGCCGTGGAATAATTCCAATACCTCTATACCCGGCTCCAAAGAAACAATGGGAGCCTCGAAGGTCATCGATTGATCGATAATTTGCTGAATATCTGCCGAACTCAAGCTATCCCCCAATAAATTTTCACACACCGCAATCGCAATTTCTGGCAAGCTGCGGTCCTGAATCGTTTCGAAAAACGAAGCCGGCAAAGGCTTGATTTCTGTAGGCATATACAAGCCATTGTCCGGGGGAAGACCACGGAAAATAGCCTCTTCTAGGCTTACATTAGGACTTTTATGTTCTGTGCTGTATAAAATCATACTAATCGAAGGGCATCTCCCTCTAGTTTAGGAAGCACCGAATACCTGTCAAATTCCAAGCAAAAGGCGATATCTTTTTCAATGCCCAAACCTAATAACCGATTCACGTGAGAAGAATTCTTCACCGCCGTTAATAAATCAGTGGAGGCCACAGTATATTGTTTCAAGGCCATTAAAGCGGCATCATCCGCCACTTCATAATCGCCAGTTAAGGCATCTATTAAAGCTCCTGCAAAAAGCGTATCTTCTAAATTAGGTTTCCCTTTCCAGCCGGCGCAAACTACTAAGGCGTTTCCGTTCCACTCTTTCAGCGCGGAGGCAACACGGGAGATATTTAAAAAGGCACCCACATAAACGGCAGGTGCACTGCTCGAGCGACGAATGGCGACCGTTCCATTCGTGGTGGTGACGCAAATTTTGGCCCCTTTCACCTTCTCTACCTGATAGGAAAAAGGCGAATTATCAAAATCAAAACCTGCTGGTGTAATTCCATTTCTTTCCGCCGCTGTCAAATAACCTCGAGATCCGTATTGCTGGCAAAGCTCCACTTCTTCCACCGGAACTATTTCGGCTGCGCCGCTCGCAAAAGCAGTGACCATACATGACGTTGCTCTAAAAATATCCACTACAACGACAGCCAAAGCTGATAAATCATACAAATGGATCAAATCCGGCGATAAACAGACGTCGATTTTTTTCATGTTATAAGAAAGGTAATTTGACGATTTCGGCTTTGATGGCTTTGTCGCGAATCGAAATAAATATTTCCGAACCCACGTGATTTGTGCTCACATAACCCATTCCGATTCCTTTCGAAAGAGACGGGGATTGCGTTCCAGAAGTCACTTCACCGATCGTTTCGCCAGCCGCATTTAAAATCGGATAGTGTTGACGAGGGATGCCGCGGTCAATCATTTCGAAGCCGACTAATTTTTTCGAAGGACCATTCGCCTTGATCGCTGCGTGGTGGTCTTTCATGATAAAATCTTTGTTGAACGAGGTGATCCAGCATAAACCTGCTTCGATCGGCGACGTCGTATCATCAATGTCGTGACCATATAAGCAATAGCCTTTTTCGGTACGAAGGGTGTCGCGCGCGCCTAATCCCACGGGTTGAATACCGAATTCTGCTCCAGCTTTGAAGATCTCATTCCACAATGCCAGCGCGTTTTCGTTTTTCACATAGATCTCGAATCCGCCCGCACCGGTATAGCCCGTGTTCGAGATGATGATGTCAGAGAAACCAGCCATTTCACCTATTTTGAAGCTATAATACGGCATATCTGCTAAGGTCACAGACGTTAATTTTTGTAGTGCCAAAATCGCCTTAGGCCCCTGCACCGCTAATAAACTATATTCATCACTGCGATTTACCATCTCTACCCCGAAGGTATTGTGTGAGGAGATCCAGTTCCAATCTTTCTCAATGTTCGATGCATTCACGACCAAAATGTATTCGGTTGAGTTCACGCGGTACACTAATAAATCGTCCACGATTCCACCCTCGTTGTTTGGCAAACAGCTATACTGCACCTTTCCGTCCACTAATTTAGAAGCGTCATTCGAGGTAACATATTGAATGAAATCTAATACGCGATCCCCTTTCAAAAAGAATTCGCCCATGTGACTCACGTCAAATACACCTACGGAGTTACGAACGCAAAGATGCTCTTCGATTAAGTTGGTGTACAATACGGGCATATTAAAGCCAGCAAAGGGTACCATTTTAGCGCCTAGCGATACGTGAAGGTCATTTAAATGAACGTGTTGTAAGTTTGTTTCTTCCATGGATTATTCTCGGTATAGAACCTGTAAAAGTGTTTGGCCGACCGCTTTCAGGGTCGATTTGTCGATGTTTTCTAAATTATCTGCATGCGTATGGTGGAAGCTCCCAAATTCGAAGCCGCCATTCGACGCGCGTAAATCAATCATATCAATCATTTGGATCTTAGCGATCTCATTCACTGCCGTGTGGTCATCTGAAATGCCAAACGCATCTTGATCCACAAAAAGCTGGCTATAACCTAAATCCGTTGCCGTCGCCCAAACCGAGCGAACAATTCCTGGCGCATATTGCATCGACGTCCCCTCATGCGGGAACATCGCGCCTTTTCCGCCCACCATATCTAACAAGATACCATAATAAGGTCGGTAATTTACAGGAACTAGGTTAGCAGCCCAGTGTTGAGAACCTAAAGCCCAGCTAGTAGGCTTGTGTTCTCCCGTATAATCTTCTGGTTCGCCGTGATCTTCTAGGTCAAAAAAGATGATATCTACGCCCACAGCGGGTTTATTCTTAGCCTCGTGCAAATTGCGCGCGATTTCTAACAAGACGCCTACGCCACTCGCACCGTCATTCGCCGCATCGATGGGCTCGTTTTTACGTACCGAATCTTTGTCCGCCATACTGCGAGCATCCCAGTGGGCGGCTAAAAGTATACGTTTTGCGATGGCTGGTTGAAATTGAGCGATGATATTCGTGCCTTGTAATTTTTTGCCGTCATAGCGGAAAGCTGTAAAAGGCTGCTCGGTCACGGTCCAGCCGTAAGATTTCAATTTGGCAACCAAAAACTTCTGAGTATTTTGACTCGCCTCAGAACCCGGAATACGTGGGCCAAACGCAACTTGCTGAGCCACAAATGCATAGGCAGAATCCGCCTTAAAATCTGGGCTTTCTACAAGAGTGACTTCCGCGGCAGGTACCTCGGAAGCAGGCTTCCACAAAATATAGCCACCGCCTAAAGCGAAAGCAAGTAATAAAAAGAGGGCTATGCGAGAACGGTTCATCTGAAAAGGCTGAAAAACAAGCTCAAAGGTAGCAATAGAATGCCGAATTAGGAATTAAGAAATCAATAATGTGTACCTTGCGGGATAATTTGAATTGAAATACCATGTCATCCCCTAAGGAACAGAAATTTTTGAGCGGCTTGAAGGCTGAAATCCTAGAGTTTTTTGAATTAAACGATTACCGTTCGTATTCGTTGAATCAGCTACACAAGGCTTTTGCCATTCGTGATCGTAAAACGAAGGAGATTTATTCAGATCTAGTGGCAAAATTAGTCACGGAAAATCGCTTGATTCGCCACGATGATGGTAATATTCGATTTGATAATGAGTCTTTCCAAATAAAAGGACGCGTCGATCACGTAAATTCTCGTTTTGCCTTTGTGATTCCAGAAGAAGGAGGCAAAGATATTTGGATTGCAACAGGGGATTTAAAGAATGCCAAAGACGGGGATAAAGTACTCGTCCAAGCACGCAGACCATCAGAAAAGAGAAAAAATGACCGTCCGGAAGGAGAGGTAATTGAAATAATCGAACGCCGTTCAGCAGAATTAGTGGGAGTTATTCAAGTGACGCCACATTATTCCTTTTTAATTCCAGATTCGAAGAAAATCTACGAAGATATTTACCTGCCTAAGTTCGAAATCAAGAACGCAAAGCATTTAGACAAAGTAATCGTAGAGGTAACTCGCTGGGGTTCAGATGGAAAAAAGGCCGAAGGACGCGTAACCAAAGTATTAGGTAAGGCAGGGGAGAATGATACGGAGATGCACTCGATTTTAGCTGAGTATGGCCTACCTTATGATTTTCCAGAAGAGGTAGAAAAGGCGGCGGCCTCGATTCTGGTTCAAATACCAGCAACAGAAATTAAGAAGCGCAAAGACATGCGCAAAATCTTGACCTTTACGATCGACCCGATTGATGCAAAGGATTTTGATGATGCGATCTCTTACCAAAAACTCAAGAATGGTAACACCGAAATCGGGGTTCACATCGCCGACGTTTCACACTATGTAAAACCCGGATCTGTCCTTGATATCGAGGCCTACAAGCGGGCTACCTCGGTTTACCTAGTGGACCGCGTGGTGCCGATGTTACCAGAAAAGCTTTCGAATGGCCTATGTTCTCTTCGTCCAAACGAAGACAAATTGACCTTCTCGGCCGTTTTTGAATTAGATGCGAACGATACCATCGTGAAAGAATGGTTTGGCCGAACCGTGATCCACTCGGATCGCCGTTTTGCTTACGAACAAGCACAAGAATTAATCGAAAATGATTCAGATGATGTGTTAGTGCCGGTTATTCGGGACTTGAATCGCATTGCTAAAAGCTTCCGTAAACTTCGATTCGAGCACGGTTCGGTGAACTTCGAAACGGCGGAAGTTCGCTTCGAATTGGATGAGAACGGCAAGCCGATCGGAGTCTATCCTCGTATCAGGAAGGATGCGCATAAATTGATTGAAGAATTTATGCTTTTGGCCAACAAAAGAGTGGCAGAACACGTCTTCCATAAGAAAAAAGACGAGCCTAAAAACACGATGGTGTACCGTATTCACGAAGCACCGGATCCAGAAAAATTGCAGGTATTCTCGTCCTTCGCGAAGAAATTCGGCTACCAAGTCACGACCGATCCCCAACACGTCAGCAAATCGTTTAACGCCTTGATGGAAAACATCGAAGGCAAAGGCGAAGAGCGCGTATTGCAGAGTTTAGCTGTTCGTACGATGTCTAAAGCCCGTTATAGCACCGATGCTGTCGGTCACTTCGGCCTAGCATTTCCGTTCTATTCGCACTTTACGAGCCCGATTCGCCGTTACCCAGATGTAATGACACACCGTTTATTGCAACACTATTTAGACGGCGGGACTCCAGCTGAACGTTCCCCCTTAGAAATTCAATGTAAGCACAGTTCAGACCGTGAAAAACTCGCTTCTGACGCAGAGCGTGCTTCCATCAAGTACAAGCAAGTGGAATACATGAGCTTGCACGAACCTCAAGTTTTCGACGGTATCATCACAGGTGTAACCGAGTTCGGAATCTTCGTCGAAATAGGCGAGACTTCTTGCGAAGGCCTCGTGCGTATGGTCGACTTGAATGACGACTTCTATGATTTAGATAAAAATAATTACCGCATCGTGGGTAAATCGAATGGCCGCGTCTTCACTTTTGGGGATAAGGTGCAGGTCAAAGTCCGCGATACGAACTTAGCTAAACGTACCATTGACCTCGAACTAGTAGGCATGCGCGCTGGCCAAGTAGGTAAATTTGCTAACAACCGCTCTCGAAAGAGGGAGGCGCCGAGGGGTAATCGCGTTGTACCGCAGGGTAAGGAGCGTGGGAGGAGAAGATAATTTTATATTTCATTCAAAATTGTGCTGCGCAATAATTTTCGAATGAAACATAAAATTTCTCTCTCTTTTTTATGATTTATACATTTTGTAGATTTTTGAGAAAATGAAGGCGTTGATTTGTAGTTAGGTATGTTTTCAGAAAACTGAAATCAACCGAATTTAGGGTGTGTTTTCCTTACACAGTGGGTTTATTGTTTAAATGATTAACTTTAATCAAATTGCAATCATAGCCCTAACTGCAGCAATACTCGAAAGTTGTGTGCTAATGCCGACCGACATTTTAAAACAATCAACATGATTAAATTTTCAACGAAGTTTCTTCTATCATTTCTTCTCTTAGTTTCAACTAATGCCTTTGCACAATCTGAAAGTATTATTCTAAGTGATTTAAAATGGGATATAAACTCACCTGCCAGCTCGACTGAGCTTTTTATACCTTCAGGAAATTCACAAATAGCAGGTCTAATTTATAGTGCAAATGGTTTACAAAAACATCCTACCTTATTGCTTTTACATGGTTACCCAGGTAATGAACGCAATCTCGATATTGCGCAGGTTGTAAGAAGTCATGGATGGAATGTTATTTATTTTGATTATCGTGGTTCATGGGGAAGCCAAGGAAAATTTAGTTTCAAGAACTGTGTGGAAGATGTAGTCAATGTAGTTGCATTTTGCAATAAGTATCAGGACTCTTTAAAAATTGACACTTCTAACATTGTTCTGTTCGGACACAGTATGGGCGGATGGATTTGCCTTAAAGCACTACAAGAGTTGCCAACAATCAAAAAGGGGTTTGCCTTATCAACATGGAATATTGGTAATGACTATAAAAATGTTTCAACAGAAAAAGAAATGCTCCGTTTAGCCAACGACCCCAATACCGGCGGAAAGTATTTTGTTTTAAACACTTCGCTTAAAGATTTATATACTCCTGTTTTAAAAGATAAAACGTATTTCAATTTGTTAAATGACACAAAATCATTAGCTGATAAACAAATTATAATGATTGACGAGCATGAAAAAAATAGTCAATTAGCGACCAAAATGAAAGAATCTAGTAAATCCTATTTTGACTACTCTGTTTGGCAGACTGACCATTCATTTACAAATAAAAGAGTATCATTAATAAATAAGGTGCTTGCATTTCTAGAAAAATAATAAGTAAAAACAACAAAGGACCCACGATTTAACGTAAGTCCTTGATTTTCATGTAGCGAGAACGAGATTTGAACCCGGGACCTCAGGGTTATGAAGATTTTTTGAGAAAATGAAGGCATTGATTTGTAGTTAGTTATATTTTGACAAAACCGAAATCAACCGATTTGGACCGAATTAAAGGGGTGTTTTCCTCACGCAGGGGTTTTCTCAATTTTAGAACTGTTTAAAGTTGAGGCATGGAATTAATATTTAGAATTATTTTTGAATATATAAATATTTATAATTAATTTTTATTAGAAATTAACCTTAACAATTCTAAAAGCCCGATGTATGAAAAATTTATTGCTAATTATACTATTCGCATCTTCATCAAACTTTATTAAAGCACAAGACACCTTAACAATGAGATCTGGCGAAAATATAATTGTAAAAATAATTGAAGTCGGAAGCAATGAAGTAAAGTATAAAAAAACAGAAAATATTAATGGACCCATTTTTGCAACACTTAAATCAGACCTTTATTTGATTAGATACGAAAATGGAAGCAAAGATGATTTTAGTACTATTGGCAAA
Organism: Aquirufa sp. A-Brett2-W8; assembly: GCF_054558755.1. Lineage (NCBI taxonomy): Bacteria > Pseudomonadati > Bacteroidota > Cytophagia > Cytophagales > Flectobacillaceae > Aquirufa > Aquirufa sp. A-Brett2-W8. The sequence goes on along the minus strand of NZ_JBPXKS010000006.1, from coordinate 225,714 downwards.
GCATCAAATACTCAAGAATTATATACTCAAGGATATAATGATGCTATAAAATATTATAAAAGTTATAAAGTTACAGGGAATTCTGTTTTAATCGCATCCGCCTTTCCAATGTATGGTTTCATGTTTGGTGGTACGACGGCAGCATTAACTTCTTTAGCAGAACCTTCGGATGAAAATTTAGATTATCCTGATATGAGTTTAATGAAAAATGAATATTACGCCAAAGGCTATAAGACAGCAGCAAAAAATATAAAAAGAAAAAAAATACTTACTAACTTCTTAACAGGGCTAGCCATTAGTATAGGGTCTACAGTAGCAATAGCTGTTGCTTTATCACCTCGTTAATAGTATGATAAAGTTCAATTTATTTATCAGCAGAGATAAACGGATTTCAGATGGTGTTTTCCTCACGCAGAGTAATAATACAAATATGATGTTCAGTTTGGCTCCCCTTACAGATGAAAGATGCAACTATAATACGATGATTGAGTATGTGACTATTAGGAGATTATTTTTCTGCTCTATTAATTAGATATTCATTTCTTTTAATCCACTTATCCGTACCATCAAATTTCACATCTTTAATGATTGAATAGGTATTCGATTTTAAAAAATAAGTGTGTCTTAAAACAGCCTTCTTATTTTCATTACCATCATTCCCATCTACTTCGGTAATCATTTTATATCCACCTTCAGAATCTTTCTTAAATTCAACAATTTTGTCTTTGCCAAAATAGTTTCCTACAATGAAAGTGGTATCCTTTGAGTTAGCGTGGGGTTCTTTAGGGTATTCATAACTCATTACATAGCCTACATTATCTGCAGTTAAACCAATTTTGATATTGGCTAGCATTGTAAAAGGTTTGCCTGAAGCATAATCCAAATAGGTTAATTTCCCTTCCCAACCCCCAACTGAACTTGATAAATCTTTGACTTGGACTGATTGTGCTTTTACTGATAAGCATAGCAACAAAAACGCAGTTGCAAATAAGATGTTTTTCATAGAACGAATATAATCAAAAGATGCAACTACCCTAACGCACTGAAAGACAACAAAAAAGGCGACATTTCTGTCGCCTTGTGCACTCTGGCTCCCCTTTCTGAGTTTGAACAAAGAAATGATAAAAACTAACACAATTCCTCACACAATAAAACCCAATGATAGCAAGTGTTTCAAGATAAAAAAGTGAGTTTTCCTCACACAACAAAGGACCCACGATTTAACGTAAGTCCCTGATTTTCATGTAGCGAGAACGAGATTTGAACCCGGGACCTCAGGGTTATGAAACCTGCAATTCTCCGCAAATAGTAGATTCAGAATCCATCGAAATTTAATATTTCTTTGCTGAATTAAATTTTTTACTTAGTTTATACTCTGAAAAACCTATTTACTTGTAAAAATTATTCAAAATGTCGCATAAAATAAAACTCGGATTGATTCTTATCGTAATCTCCGTTTTCACGATTAGCTTCTTTCAGCCAAAAGCGCCTACTTTTTTATCAATTGAAGGAAATACGAAGATCGCATTAGTGGGCGGCAATTTGGGCTCCCGCATGATCAATTATGATCATTTTGAAACAGAATTACATCTTCGTTACCCGTCCTTTAATTTGATGGTTCGCAATATGTGCGACGGTGGAGATACACCGGGATTTCGACCGCACTCAGCTCGAAATAAGCCATGGGCTTTTCCGGGAGCGGAAAAATTTCAATCGGAATTTGCTAATCCTTCGCAGAGTGAAGGCCACCTAGATACACATGACCAATGGATGAGCCGATTAAAAACGGATGTTGTCATCGGTTTTTTTGGATATAGCGAATCCTATGAAGGTAAGGCTGCGATTGCTATATACAAGGCAGAATTGGAGGCATTCATCAAGCACACTTTGGCACAAAAATACAATGGGGTTTCTGTTCCTCAACTAGCCATTGTTTCTCCTACGGCTTTCGAAGATTTAAGCGCAAAAATAGATTTACCTAACGGAACGGTTCAGAATACAAACATTACTTTGTACGCACAGGCGATGAAAGAAGTGTGTGAGAAGAATAATGTGTTATTCATTAATGCGTTTGATGCATCTAAAAAATGGTATGCAGAATCAGCGGAGGATTTGACCATCGACGGTTTACAATTAAATGATGCGGGATATAAAAAATTAGCGCTATTGCTTGCAGATCAAGTTTTTGGGAAGAAATCGACGGCTATCGAATCTAAAAGAGCGGATGTGTATGCAGCCGTTGCGGAGAAAAACTGGATGTGGCATACCGACTTTAAAATTCCCAATGGGGTTCACGTATATGGTCGCCGTTACAATCCGTTTGGACAAGATAATTATCCTGCTGAGATCGAAAAAATTCGTCAAATGACGGATAATCGGGAGGCTGCGATCCAAGCAGCAATTAAAGGGCTTCCGTATGATCTGGCCGCTGCAGATGCGAAGACGCGCAAGCTAGATCCCGTTAAAACGAATTTTAATCCGGATCAAAACGGCAGCTTGAAATACTTGTATGGAGATGAGGCGTTAAACGCCATTAAAGTAGCTCCGGGGTATAAAATTGAGCTGTTTGCTTCGGAAGAGGAATTTCCGAATTTGGCCAAACCGGTTCAAATGACTTTCGATAATAAGGGCCGACTTTGGGTAGTTTGTATGCCTTCCTATCCCCATTACAAGCCGGGGGATGCGAAACCTAACGATAAAATCATCATTCTTGAAGATACAGATAAGGATGGGAAAGCGGATAAGGAAACGATTTTTGCGGAAGGGTTGCACGTTCCGGTTGGGATGGAAATCACGGAATTTGGGGTATTTGTCAGCCAAGGAACAAATTTGGTTTTATTGAAAGATACGAATGGGGATGATCATGCAGATTCGAAGGAAGTCATTTTAAGCGGGTTTGATGACCATGACACGCACCATGAGATCTCCGCATTTGTCACAGACGAATCAGGCGCTATTTACATGGGAGAAGGGGTATTTTTGCACACGAATGTTGAAACACCCTACGGTACTGTTCGCGCAACGAATGGGGGTTTTATGCGTTACAATCCTGCTAGGCATCATTTGGAGCGGGTAGCTCAGTTGTCGATTCCTAATCCTTGGGGAATCGCCTTTGACAAATGGGGTCAAAACTTTTTTGCAGAAACCTCTGGTCCCGATGTTCGCTGGATGATGCCCGGGTCCACTAAAAATCGCTATGGTCAAACAGGTCACAAGTCATTTACCTTAGTGGAAGAAAAACATTTAGTTCGACCTACCTCCGGTTTAGAGTTTGTATCAAGCCGTCATTTTCCTGAAAATGTGCAAGGTGATTTTTTAATTAATAATACCATTGGATTTTTGGGAATGAAACAGCACCAACTAACCGATGATGGTACCGGATATAAATCAAAGCACCGCCAAGATTTGATTGTGGGCGAAGATCGCAATTTCCGACCGGTTGATATGGAATTTGCTCCCGATGGTTCACTTTATGTGATCGACTGGCATAATATTTTGATTGGACATATGCAGCATAGTGCGCGGGATCCATTGCGCGACCACACCCACGGCCGTGTGTACCGCCTAACGTATCCGTCTAGGCCTTTAGTGACACCTGCCAAAGTTTATGGGGCATCTATCGATCAGTTATTAGATAATTTAAAATTGCCAGAATACAGAACGCGGTACCGGGTGCGTAGAGAATTGCGTGGTCGTAAGGCTGCCGAGGTATTACCTAAAATTACGGCATGGGTGGCTAATTTGGATAAAAAGGATGCTGATTATGAGCACCATGTATTAGAGGCGCTGTGGGTTTCTTGGGGATTAAATAAGGTAGACCAAAAACTACTCAACCAGTTACTGCAATCAAAAGATTACCATGTTCGTGCCGCAGCCGTTCGCGTCTTGCGCTACACAGGTCATCAAGTTAAGAATCAAGCGGCGCTATTAGCAAAAGCAGTGGAAGATAAACACGGGCGTGTTCGAATGGAGGCTTATGTAGCCGCATCTTGGTTACCGAAACAAACAGCTCTGCCGATAGTAGCTTTGGCAAAAAAACATCCCTTAGATCCTTGGATGGATAAACCATACGAAATAGCCGTCGCTCATGCGAGTGGGGTGAACGTGGTTAAAAATAAGGAAGCGGCTTTAGTTTCATCTCTAAAAGGGAAAGATTTAGACTTGTATACCGCCGGCCAAAAATTGTATGCCAAGGACGGTTATTGTACTACCTGCCATCAGACCAATGGGAAAGGACTTCCTTCTTCTGGTTTTCCTCCCTTATCTAATTCTATCTGGGTGACAGGAAACCAGGAGCGTTTAATTAAATTAGTGATCAAGGGAATAATGGGGCCTATGGAATTGAATGGCGTTAAATATGCCGGCCAGGTTCCCATGACCCCGTATGGCGGCTTAATGTCTGATAAAGAGATTGCGTCCGTTCTTACCTATGTTCGAAATTCATTTGGCAATAAAGCAACGCCTATCGACCCGGAGAAAGTAAAGGAAGTGCGAGCTAAAATTGCCTATAAAAATGACTTATATAATGCCAAAATGTTATTATCTGAACACCCTATCGAAAAATAAGCATGAAAAAACTACGTCCTATTTTTCTTACCCTTGTACTTATTTTGACGGCCTGCATGCCGAGTTTTTCGCGGGAACAGGGCCCCAAAAAAGCGAAGAAGCCCCTGGTGGTATTTGTTTGTGGTGATCATGAATACTCAGGGGAGAACACGCTTCCCTTATTAGCTGCGGTTTTGGAAAAACAATACGGCTTTCGGACGAAGGTATTAAAATCGTTTCCGGATCAAAATGCGGAGCGAGACATACCGGGTTTAGACATATTAGCGGAGGCAGATTTAGCCGTATTTTTCCTTCGCTGGCGCCTACTTCCAGCAGATCAAGTAGCCCACATAGAGGCCTACTTAAAATCTGGAAAGCCGATCATGGGATTTAGGACAAGCACACATTCGTTTAACTATCCGAATACAGATCCATTAGTTGCCTATAATGGCTTTGCTGAAAGAGCCTTCGGAGCGCCTCCCGGCTGGGGTGGCCCCTCCCAGCATACACATTATGGCCATAATGCAAGTACGGATGCTACAGTCATTGCAGAAAAAGCAAAGCACCCAATTTTAACGGGTGTAGATCCTGCTTTTCATGTCAGGTCATGGCTATACCGTGTTTTGCCTGATTATCCTGCCAAAGGAACCGATTGGCTACTCATGGGCAAAGCGGTGAATCCCGATAAGCCAGCGGTAGATCAACCCATCGCCTGGACGTGGGAAAATCAATACAAAGGGAAAGTATTTTTTACCACCATGGGGCATCCGGAAGATTTTTCAGTGGAATCTTTTCAGCGACTTGTTGTCAATGCCGTCCATTGGGAATTAGGCCTGAAAGTCCCACAGACATGGGCAGGTAAATTAGCTATTCATGTTCCTTACAGAGGAATGGTCAACTCAAAATAGTCATACAATGAAATACCCGATTGCAATGAACACGCTGGTTTATGGACCTGATATGAATGAATCTATCATCCAGCATTTAGCCTATATCAAAGAAGTGGGTTATGAAGGAGTGGAGATACCCATTTTTGTGGTAGACCAGGAATATTGGAAACCTTGGAAAGCGGAAATAAATCGCCTGGGATTAAGCGTTTTTACGGTTACTTTTTTAGGAGCCGATATGAACACCATTTCTTCAGATCCTGCAGTGCGTCAAAAAGGGGTAGATTTTCTTAAAAAGGCCGTCGATATTACCGCTTATTTAGGAGCGTCCTACCTGTCAGGTCCTTTTCATTCTGCATTAGCGGTGTTTTCGGGTGCGGCACCGACCCAACAAGAATTAGATTGGTCGAAGGAAAGTATGTTAGCCGTGGCGGATCATGCCAAAGAAAAAAACGTGATTTTGGGATTAGAATATTTAAATCGATTTGAAAATTATGTAGTGAGCTCCGCAGACCAACTATACAGTTTGGTTAAAGCGATTAATCATCCAAATGTCAAGATCATGTTTGATACATTTCATGCGCACATCGAAGAATTCAATACAGGTGAAGCCATGGTCCGCATTGCGGATGAGGTGGGACATATTCAATTATCGGAAAGCACTCGTGCCACCTTAGGTGAGGGACAAGTGCATTGGGATAATGTATTTACACATTTGGAGAAAATGAATTACAAAGGCTGGTTAGTCGTAGAGGCCTTCACTCCTTTATTGCCTGCTGCCTGTATCTGGCGTAAAAATTATACGACAGAGGCTGAATTGATCTTAAAAAGTTACCAACATATTCAAAAGCATTTAGCGCAGTAATTGCTAAACCATAAAAAAGAGGCTTCAATTTGAAGCCTCTTTTTTATTCCATCTTTATTCTTTGTGCTTTATGCTCTATGCTTTAAATCTATACTCTCTACTCTATTATCTCTTATCTTTTAATTCAAGACAAAACGCTCCGCGTTTAATCTTGAATTAAAGCAGTCGGTTTTGTCGTATTATACAACTCATACCAATCCTGGTGATCCATCTCGATTTCGAATGCGTCCACGATATTTTGGATACGCTTTTCTTCCAAGGTACCGATTAATGGCAAGGCGCCTAATTTGATTAGCCAAGCGACAGCAACGGATTCGATATTGCTATCGTATTTCGTGGCCATTTCGTTTAGCTTCTTGCGTAATTTCAAGGCCTGCTCGTCTGTTCCATTTTCGATGCGACCTCCTGCTAAAGGCGAAACCGCTAAAGGACGCATGTATTTTTGCTTGATATAATCCACGACTCCGTTATCTAATGCACTTGTGTTTAACAAGTTCAAGTCGATGTGGTTAGAAACGATGGGGATGTTTAAGAAGGAAACTAATAGTTGGTGTTGGTAAACAGAGAAGTTAGAAACGCCGATGTTTTTTACTTTTCCAGAGCTCTTTAATTTCTCAAGTGCTAAAGCCGTCGCCTCGATGTCCGATAAAGGATCTAATTGATCTAACAAAAAGACATCTAAATAGTCCGTTTGTAAGTTGCGAAGCGAGTTTTCTACAGACGCAGTGATGTGGGCTGCAGAGGTATTTACGTGTGAGACGCGGTATTCGGGTCTCGCTGGGGAAGGGATGTTGACTCCGCATTTAGAGAACAAAACGATGTCAGAACGCTGGATGGATTTTTTTGCCAAAAGCTCTCCGAAGGTTTTCTCTGCCGTATATTGTCCATAGCGATCTGAATGATCGAAGGTGTTTATACCTTTATCTAGACAGAAATGTACGATTTCGTCCATTTTTCTGTCTTCTTTTTCCCATCGCCAGAAGCCGTAAATGGCTGGTGAAACTTTGGGGCCTGCGTCACTTAAATAGACTTTTTTCACGAATTAATTATTTTAGAGGCGGCTAATAAATCATCCACTAAATGTGTGGCTTTGGTTTCGGTTCCTGCTGGGGCTAAACGTATGGTACGTAGACCAGCGCGGGTTCCAGCTGTAATATCACGTTCATGGTCACCTACCATCCAGGAGGCCTCCATGTCTACCTCGTATTTCGCTGCGGCTTTTTCGATCAACAAGGATCCAGGTTTGCGCGTCAGCGAATGACTATCAAAGTTTTCGTGGTAAGGGCAAAAATAGATGTCATCTAATTTCACTCCCGTTCCTTCTTGAATCGCATCATGGATTAAATACACATCTTCGCGTTTATATATCCCTTTAGCGATACCACTTTGGTTTGTAATTACAATCAATAAATAGCCCGCGTCTTTCAAGGCTTGTAAGCCTTCTTTCACGCCGGGTGGGATCACAAAGTGGCCTAAATGGTACACGTAATCCACGCGATCCACATTTAGAACGCCATCGCGATCTAAAAAAATGCACTTATTCATTTAATGCTAATTTAGGCAAATAAAGCAGCTAAGCGGCTCCAAGGAATACGGCTTAAAATCAATACCAAACCAAGGCCATTTAATAACCACATGTTTTTGAATTTAGCAGCATCGGTAATAGCTTTCTTGTTTTTGGCATTAACAATCGTCGCTAAAACAATCGCAATGACGTTAACCGTAACGTGCTCTACTAAAATCAAGCGCGTTGCTGAATCCTTCATCGCTGCGCCAAAATCAGCAAAAGCTGCTGTTGTAACTGGGCTAAGAGCAAGATAAAGCACTAAACCGATCAATAATTGCGTGTGCAAAGAGATCATGTAAAACAAGCCGACTTTACGATCAGATTCCGTAAATGTTTTGCCTGTTAATCCTTTGTAAATAGATAAAATTCCTAGCGCTAACACGACTAGAAACAAGATCGAGTGAATGGTTACGAATGATGAATACATATGAGTGTGTTTAATTTTATCAAAGATACAAAAAGCCTTCGTAACGAGACCTTTGTTACGTTTAATCATCTAATTTTCTTTACCTTTGGGCATAAATTACCCGATTATATGTCTAATCCCAGCAAGCTTACGGCCTTAATTAATGCCCGTTGCCCACACTGCCATGAGGGCCGCCTGTTTAAATACAAGTGGTGGAATGTGTTCAATTTCGCCCAAATGCACGAACACTGTCCCTCCTGTGATGTTCGCTACGAAGTAGAGCCAGGATTTTTTTATGGCGCCATGTATATTTCCTATGCCTTCACGGTGGGAATTATGTTAGTAGGCGGAATTTTAGTTTTTAATTTTCTAAATGATCCTCCCGCAATGGGCTATGTGGTGCCTATTACGACCGTTTCACTCCTGCTAGTGCCGTCTAATTTTAGGACGGCTCGGGTATTATTTATACATTGGTTCTCTGGTTTAAAATACGATCCAAGCGCTGCTGCTAAGCATGAAAATTCTTGATTATTACATTTTAAAGAAATTTCTGAAGACCTACGTTTTCGCCGTTTTCATCATTGTTTTAATTGTGATGGTGATTGACTACACGGAGAAAATCGACGATTTCATTCGAAAACAAGCTCCTATTAAGGAAATTCTGTTCGATTACTATTTGAATTTCATCCCGTATTGGGCCTCCTATATAAGCCCCCTCATGGTCTTTATTGCGACCGTTTTTTTTACGGCAAACCTGGCTGCGAAGACTGAAATAATCGCGATTTTGAGTTCAGGTGTTAGCTTCACTCGATTGATGCGCCCCTATTTAATTGGGTCCGGAATTCTAGCCGTGGGAACTTTCATCATGATCGGTTGGGTAGTGCCAAACGCGAACAAGATTCGCGTTCCATTTGAGCATAAATACATCAATAATACCTACTATTTCGATAAGCGTGACGTACATATCAAGATCTCTCCTGATGTCTATGCCTATTTGGAAACCTACGATAATACGACGAATACAGGCTACCGATTCAGTTTAGAGCGCATTGTGGGGACGGAAATCAAGGAAAAATTGATGTCAGATCGCATCACTTGGGACTCGACTTCGAAGAAGTGGACGATTCACGATTACCGGATTCGGACGATGGGAGCGACTACGTTAAAATTTGGTTCTAAGATCGATACGACGCTTAATTTATTGCCAAAAGACTTCGAAAACAAACACTTATTGCACGAAACCTTCACGCTTCCCGAGTTAAACGAGCACATTGACTTAGTGGAATCGCGTGGTGCAGATGGAATTGAAGTTTTCCTAATCGAAAAATACCTTCGCTTCGCTAATCCTTTTTCCGTGATGATTTTGACGATTATCGGCTTCTTAGTTTCGGCTAGAAAAGCACGTGGTGGCGTAGGCTTCCAAATCGCTTTGGGCTTTAGTTTGGCCTTTATCTACATCCTCTTCTTTATGATGAGCAAGGGGATTGCGGAAGGGGGAGGAATGCCGCCTTTGTTAGCGGTATGGCTACCTAATCTGGTTTTCTCAGCCGTGGGTGTGGGGCTTTATTATACAATCCCGCGCTAAAGATGAGACAGGCGCCGCGTCTTCTCGATTATTTCAAGATTCATTTTATTGTGATTTTATACGCGTTTACCGCCATTTTAGGTAACGCGACGAATGCAAATGCGGTGACGATTGTATTCTTTCGCTGTGTAATTGCGGCGGCAGGATTAGGGTTGATTTTGGCGGCTTCTAAACAATCGTTTCGAGTTCCCTCCTCCGTTGTAAAGATTTGGCTATTGAACGGCGTGTTTGTTTCGCTTCACTGGCTTTTGTTTTTCGGGGCTGCTAAAGTTTCCACTGTCGCCATGTGTCTCGCTGGCCTTTCCACCCAAACTTTTTGGACTTCTATTTTAGAGCCTATCGCTAAGAAACAGCCCATTGCGAAGATCGAAGTCTTCCTCGGAATCTTAGTTATAATCGCGCTAGGTATCATTTTTTCGGTCGAACCGGGACAATGGATTGGCCTGGTGATGGGAATTGGGGCTGGATTTTTTGGTGCACTCTTCTCAGTCATTAATGGAAATTATACGAACACGCACGACCCTAAATTGATCACCGTTTATGAGATGGTCGCGGCGGGTTTTGTCACTGGTGCAGTGTGGTTAAGCGGCCTGTTAGGCGGTTCGCCCGGATTTGTACCGATGGGTCTTGATTGGCTTTGGATCGGGATTTTAGCGGTCGTTTGTACCGTTTACGCGTACACTGAGACCATACATTTGTATAAGGTTTTCTCCGTATTTTCGATTAATCTGGTCATCACGCTCGAGCCCGTTTATGGGATTTTGTTGGCGGTCTTTATTTTTGGCGCGAAAGAGGTCATGCAACCCGCCTTCTATTGGGGTACAGGACTGCTGGTGCTGACGGTGATGGTGCATCCTTTTTTGTCGCGGACGCACAAAGAATAAAGCATAGAGCACAAAGAATAAAGTCGGAATCCCCTCTGGGGATGAATTCGTGAAATATTTTTTCTATACGTCGCGAAGCGAAACCATCTTTATGCTCTATTCTCTACTCTCTCATCTCCCCTCTCCAATCAGGACAGCCGGGTAGATTTACCCAAATTTTTCTTTTATATTTAGTCGTTCTTGTGACCTGCGGACTCTTTTCCTCCGGACTGTCTACTGAATGATTGAAATTTATACAATATGAAAAAATATAACGTTGCGATTGTCGGACTAGGTTTTGGTGCAGAGTTTATTCCGATTTATTTGAAGCATCCGTTGGCTCATCTATATGCGATTTGCCAAAGAAATGAAGAAAAACTCAACTCCATCGGGGATGCCTACGGGATCGAGACGCGCTACTCGGATTTTGAGAAGCTACTACAAGACCCGAATGTAGATGTCGTTCACATCAATTCGCCGATTCACTTGCACGCAGAACAGACGCTAAAAGCGCTAAACGCAGGGAAACACGTGGCTTGTACGGTGCCTATGGCGACGACCGTGGAAGAATGCAAGGCGATCGTGGAGGCAAGCAAGCGCATGGGTAAAAAATACATGATGATGGAGACCGTGGTGTATGCGCGCGAGTTTTTGTACATCAAAGAATTATACGAAAAGGGCGAACTAGGCAAGATTCAATTCTTGAAAGCGTCTCACCAACAAGATATGGATGGCTGGCCGGATTATTGGCCAGGATTGCCTCCGATGCATTATGCGACACACTGCGTAGGTCCGGTGGCTGGTTTATTGCGCTTGGAAGCAGAATATGTTTCTTGCTTCGGATCGGGTACGATTCGGGAAGAATTGATTCAGCACTATAATTCTCCATTTGCGGTGGAATCAGCGCACATTAAGTTCCGTGATTCGGATTTGAGCGCGATGGTATACCGTTCGCTGTTCGACGTGGCGCGTCAATACCGCGAGAGTTTTGAAGTATATGGTTCGAAGAAATCGGTGGAATGGCCTTTAATTGAAGGCGAAGAATTAGTGGTGCATACGGCGAAAAAAGCGGAGCCAGAGATTCCATCCAAAGTTCCTACACCTGATTTTGCCCATTATTTGCCAGAAGAAATTCAACGTTTCACCACGAAAGGGGTGTACGATGAAGACGATAATACCCACCTTTCGTTTACGCAAGGTGGCGGACACGGCGGGTCGCACCCGCATTTGGTGAACGAATTCTTGCAGGCTTTGGCGGCAGATCGCGATCCATTCCCGAATGCACCGCAGTCCGCTAACTGGACTTCGGTAGGTATATTAGCTCACGAATCTGCTCTTCAAGGCGGAAAAATCATTGAAATTCCTAAATTCTAAGTCATGCGTTTTCTCTTATTTGCTGCGGCACTCTTGTTTCAATTTTCGGTTTCGGCTTCTCCTGGCAGACGCCTCGAATTATTGTTTTTAGGCGATAAAGGCCACCACAAACCCTTTGACAGATATCCTGCGCTGCAATCCGCGGTAGGAATCAAGGGGATGAATATCACTTACACGGAATCTTTGAAGGATTTGAATGAGGCCTATTTGAATAAATTCGATGCCTTGGTGATCTATGCGAACCACGATTCGATCGCGGCACCGCAGGAAAAAGCGCTGTTGAATTATGTGGCTTCGGGTCACGGTTTGGTGGCGATTCACTGCGCGTCCTTTAACTTCCGGAATTCGAAAGAGTTTGTCAAAATGGTGGGCGGTCAGTTTTGGCGTCACGGAATGGATTCGATTCGCGTGAAAAACGAGGAGAATACCTATGTGAAGATCAAGACGGTCGATGAGACCTATTTGCACAGCGCTTTGCAGTCGGATAACCAGATTTGGCAATCTAGAATTATAGGACCTGAGCAGGCCAAAGATAAGCCCGGTGCCACCACCGAACCCTACACTTGGACGCGCACTTACGGAAAAGGAAATGTATTTTACACAGCTTATGGTCACGACGAGCGCACCTGGGAGACCGAAGGGTTTCAGGATCTAGTGACGCAAGGAATCCTACATGCGGTAGGGGCAGAAAAAAGAGCCTTATTAACCGCATTGAACATTCCGGTATTGAAATACCGCGAAGCGAAATTACCTAATTATGAGAAACGTGAAGGCGCTCAATTGCAACAATTGCCTTTAAGTCCAGAGGAATCGGTGAAGTTTATTCAGGTGCCGGTGGACTTTAATTTACAGGTTTTTGCTTCTGAACCGAATGTGATGCACCCCATCGCGATGGCTTGGGATGAGCGCGGACGTTTGTATGTTTTGGTCACCAAAGATTATCCAAACGAACGCAAAGAAACCGGTGGTAGTGATTACATCTTATTGTGCGAAGACACGAACAAGGATGGCAAAGCAGATAAATTCACGAAATGGGCCGATGGCCTGAGTATTCCTACGGGGATGGTGTTCGCGAATGGCGGTTTGATTATTTCGCAAGCACCCCACATGATTTTGTTGAAAGATACGAATGGCGATGATGTGGCGGATGAGAAGAAGATTTTGTTCACCGGTTTTGGAACAGGTGATACACATGCTGGACCGTCGAATTTACATTATGGATTCGATAACTGGATCTGGGGTTGCGTAGGTTATTCCGGTTATAAGGGTAAAGTGGGAGCGGATTCGCTTCAATTTGCACAGGCCTTCTTCCGCTTCAAGCCAGATGGATCGAAGATGGAGCACATGACGACGACTTCGAACAATACCTGGGGATTTGATTTCAATGAGGCAGGCGATGTGTTTGGATCGACGGCAAACAACGCGCACGGCTGGTATATGGCCATTCCGCACCGCAATATTTGGCATGCGCCTATGACCTTAAATGGTTCCAAAAATACGGATACGCACAAGGACATGCGGACGATCACAAAGAAAGTGCGTCAGGTCGATGTTTTTGGCGGATTTACGGCAGCGGCTGGGCATAATTTCTATTCTGCACGTTCGTTCCCGAAAGAATATTGGAACCAAATCGCTTTCGTCTCAGAACCAACAGGTCACGTGATTCACCAGAATCGCCAAGTGCCGACGGGTTCCGATTTTAACGACAAAGAAGCCTTCAACTTCCTAGCTGGGGCTGACGAATGGGTCTCTCCGGTGTTCGCGCAAGTGGGTCCGGATGGAGCTGTTTGGGTAGCGGATTGGTATTCTTACATCATTCAGCACAATCCGGTGCCACAAGGATACAAGAACGGCGGTGGTAATGCGTATGACACGGATTTACGTGATTTCACGCACGGTCGTATTTACCGCGTGGGTTATAATAAGGCACCAGAATACACGCCAGTTTCCTTGAAAACGCCGGCGGAATGTGTGGCGGCTTTGAGTAATTCGAACTTATTTTGGCGTTTACAAGCGCAGCGTTTATTAGTGGAACGCGGTAATAAGGATGTGGTGCCAGCTTTAGTGGCTTTAATTAGTTCTGCCAAAACCGATGAAATCGGTCTCGCTCCAGGGGCCATTCACGCCCTAAGAACCTTAGAAGGCTTAGGCGTTTTACCGATGGACGCTTTAGCTCGTGCGATGAAACATTCATCTGCGGCGGTGCGCAAGCAAGCGGTGCAGGTTTTGCCCCGCACGGCAGCTTCGGCGAAATTGATTTTGGACCAAAAAATGCTCAACGACAAAGACTCCTTAGTCGTATTACATTCTATTTTAGCTTTAATCGAATCCCCCTCTTCCCCAGCTATAGAAGCAGCGATGGCACGTAAGATCGCAGTCTCCGCAAAAACAACGGACCGCTGGATCCCAGATGCATTAGCAGCCTACGTTATGGCAGGTGGCCCGGCACGTCGTGCCGCATTCATCGCGAAACAAGGCGCTCAATCAGGTGCCGTAGTAGCGGAGAAGTTAGCGAAAGAAGCCAAAAATCCAACTACAGCTGGCACCGAATCAGGCCTCGACTTAGTCGTGGAAGAAGTACAAATCAAAGGCGGAAACTTCCGTTTACGTGAAGGCGCTAGTTTCGTCATCCGCGTGAAAAATAGAGGCGACAAAGCCTTGCCAAAAGGCACACCTCTTCCATTAACCGTCAAAATCGAAGGAATGGGTCGTCGTACAGATTTAGAATCCTATACGTTCACAGACGGAGCGGCACCAGGCGAAACTGTTTCGGTAGTAAAGAATAACAATGGTCCTTGGACAGGTAACTTGGGTTGGACAGCAGACGAAGCGGGCAATTACGTGATGGAAGTTGCCTTGGATACAAAAGCGGCATTAGGGGAGTCTAATCGCAACAATAACATCTTCAGACAAGCCATCGTGGTTTCTTTACCGGCAGATTTAGGTTCGTATATCGTGGAAAAATCATTCCGTGGAATGACCTCGGATGATTCTGCGAACGATATCGTCGTTTTATTGCGCTCGATCAAACAACCGGCAGGTGCTACCATGGGCGCTGCCTTGAAAGGTGCTTCTGCGACTTGGAATGCAAAACGTATGGCAGAGTTATCAGCTGAAAACACCGACTTCCTAAAAGGCTTAGGCAAGCAATTACGTCCGCAGGATGTGGATGCGTATGAGCGTTTGGCGGGTCTTTGGAAAGTAGAAATACCATCAGCTGAAGTAAAAGGCGTGGTCGTTAAAAGAACGATTATGACGATCAAAGAAGCGATGAAATACAGCCCAGCTGAATTCACGGTTCCGGCAGGAGCGACTGTCGAGTTGATCTTCGAAAACGTCGATGCCATGCAGCATAACTGGGTTTTAGGGGCTTTAGGTAGTCAAGAAAAAATCGGATTAGCTGCAGATAAAATGATCACGGCAGCAGATGGCGCAGCGAAAAACTATATTCCTTCGTTGCCTGAAATTTTGGCCTATACTCCATTAGTGGAATCAGACGGCCGCGTGAAAGTGGTCTTTAAAGCGCCTAGCGTTCCAGGTAATTATCCATTCCTGTGTACGTTCCCAGGGCATTGGAGGATTATGAATGGAACAATGAAAGTAAATTAAAGCGGATGCTTTAATTTACTTTCATTGTTCTCAAAGCACAAAGAACAAAGCACAAAGAATAAAGTTGGGTGTTGCTGCGCAACGATTCGTGAAATGTTTTTGACTAAGACGGAGTCGACTAAGTCCGCAGGACGACTAAGCGACAACGTCGCGACTAAGCCGGAGTCGACTAAGTCCGCAGGACGACTAAGCGACAACGTCGCGACTAAGCTGCGCAGCAGCGACTACAGCTGCTGACAAGAAAATTCTTTCGTACCTTTATGGCATGAAATTTTCAATTAGCCACACGGATCCTAGCTCGAAGGCGCGCGCAGGGGAAATTACCACAGATCACGGGACGATTCAAACGCCCATTTTTATGCCTGTGGGCACTGCGGGGACCGTTAAAGGCGTTCATATTTCAGAATTAGCGGATCCGATTAAAGCCCAAATTATCCTCGGAAACACGTATCACCTGTACTTACGGCCAGGTATAGACGTGATCGAAAAGGCGGGTGGATTACATAAATTCAATGGCTGGCAAGGGCCTATTTTGACGGACTCGGGAGGATATCAAGTGTATTCTTTGGCAGGAACTGGCCGAAAAATTCAGGAAGAGGGGGTCAAATTCAAATCACATATTGATGGAAGTACCCATTATTTCACGCCGGAAGGGGTGATGGATATTCAGCGCACGATAGGGGCGGATATTATCATGGCTTTCGACGAGTGCACGCCGTATCCTTGCACCTACGAATACGCCCGTAAATCGATGGATATGACGCATCGCTGGCTGGATCGTTGCATTCAACGCTTTGATGAAACAGATCCTAAATACGGTTATAATCAGACCTTATTCCCGATTGTTCAGGGGAGTGTTTATTCGGATTTACGGAAGGTTTCGGCAGAATATATTGCTTCCAAAGGCGCTTTCGGCAATGCCATCGGTGGCTTATCCGTGGGAGAGCCGGTGGAAGATATGTACGCGATGGCGGATGAGGTGACGGATATTTTGCCCAAAGACAAACCGCGCTACCTAATGGGCGTGGGCACTCCGGCGAATATTTTGGAGGGAATTGCGCTCGGAATCGATATGTTTGATTGCGTGATGCCCACGCGTAATGCCCGCAATGGTATGATTTTTACCACCCAGGGAATCATTAATATCAAGAACAAGAAATGGGAGACAGACTTCTCTGTGGTTGATCCACAATTTGTGAACGAAGTCCACGGTTTATATACTAAATCCTACTTGCGTCACTTAGTGCGTTGCGAAGAGATGCTAGGGGCGATGATTGCGAGTGTGTGTAACCTTCGCTTCTATCTTTGGATGGTAGGCGAGGCGCGTAAGGAAATTGAAGCGGGAACTTTTACGGCTTGGAAAAACCGCATGATTCCGCAATTTATGCACCGACTATAAATTTTCAAGGAATCGGCAATACCTTACTTTCTTTGAACGAAGACAAGATCACCATCGTCGATGTGGCAGCCACTTCTTCGATTTCGTTGATCTTTTCAAGCATTAATTTCTGGTAGGTCGAAATATCTTTGGAAATTATTTTCAACATAAAATCGCCAGAACCCGTCACGTGATGGCACTCGATTACCTCTGGAATTTGGTTGATTTGCTTGACGAATGACTCCGTTACTTGCTTTTTGTGACCTGTTAAAGTCACCGTCACAAAAGTACTCACCCCTAAACCTACTTTTTCTCTATCCACCTGAGCATGATAGCTTTGGATAATTCCCAAAGTCTCTAATTTCTTCACACGCTCCAAAGTAGGTGCCGGAGAAAGACCGATTTCTTTAGATAATTGGGCGTTTGTGATCTTCGCATTTTGCTGTAAAATCTCTAGCAATTTGTGGTCAGTTAGGTCTAGTTTGTTGATGCTCATATTTTTTTCGAAAGCATAAATTTAGAGAATTATTTCACTAAAATTTTATTTCTACTTGCATAATTCAAAGGGAGGCCGTATTTTTGCATCCACAAAACGCGAAAGTAGCTCAGCTGGTAGAGCGCGACCTTGCCAAGGTCGAGGTCGCGGGTTCGAACCCCGTCTTTCGCTCAAAACGAAAAAGCACCGTTGGTGCTTTTAGTTTTATCAGGACGCTTGGGTGGTGGAACTGGTAGACACGCGGGACTTAAAATCCCGTGAGCCGTAACGCTCGTGTGGGTTCGATTCCCATCCCAAGTACAATTCAAGCGTCTGAAAAAGCCTTCCCTCGGGAAGACTTTTTTGTTTTACCTTTACAGTCTCTAAAGGATATCAAATTGCATTTTTTTGCGTAATTTCCCATTAACTAATTGTTCTAATTTAAAATAAAGTGATTCCTGCGATTTGTCTTCTTGGGTTCTTAGGAGCTATTCTGCTTTTGAATTTCGCAGACAAGGTAAATCCGGCTAACCGGTATTTAGCCTATCATTTTTTTCTGAATTCCTTATTTGGTTTCTCACACTAGGCTTCGGTTTTGACAGATTCGGAGAATCTAAGGGCAGTTTTTCTAATTCATTATTTCCCTATTTATCTCTTAAATACCCCCTTCTTGTATTTTTATGTAAGAGCGGTTTTAACGGAGAAAATACAAATCAAAGGTTGGGATTATCTGCACTTTGTTCCATTTCTAGTCATATTGATCAACATTCTACCGTATAGTTTATTGCCTTGGCAGCAGAAGCTAAACTTTGCTTATCAGCTGCATCAGAATTTTGGTCATATTTATGAAATCTATTTTCCATTCGTATCTTTTGCAGTTTATTTCGTTTTACGATCGGTACTTTCTTTGGCCTACATCATTGCCTCTGCATTAATTGTTAGAAAAGCGATTATGAGTGAAGAATTGACCCATAATACTACCTTAAAATCTTGGTTGCTCGTATGCCTTGGATTAGGGGCCATTTTTAATTTGGTCTTGATTATTTTCAGCCTTAGTTCCTTATTGAATAATGATTTTGTTCTGATGCTAGATGAGCAAGGTCGAGGTCGAGCAGTTGCGACGGTGTTAATGTCCGCTTTAACCATTTCGATTTATTTCTTTCCAAAAGTCCTGTACGGTCTACAATTTAAATCTGGCAATTCTTTAGGCGACGTCATTAAATTAAATGAAGAGATAACGAAGGTGGCGAAGACTCCAGAAGTCTCTAATGCTCGATTAAAACAGGTCGATAAATTGGTCGAAAATCATACGATTGAAAAACTATATTTAGTCCCAGGATATGCCTTATCTGATTTGGTAAAAAATATTTCTATTCCCGAGCACGTGTTGACTTATTATTTTAATAATTATAAAGGCATCACTTTTTTAAAGTGGAAAAACAAACTTCGAATTGAGGAAGCCATTAAGTTATTGAAATCTGGGGAGGCCGATACAAATACGTTAGAGAGTGTGGGTAAGGCTTGTGGGTATAAATCCCGGTCTAATTTTATTCAAGCATTTAAGTCCCAAACAGGGGAGTCGCCTTCTGCCTATCTTAAAAACATTACTTAGAAATTTGATTCAATTCGGCGAATCAGAACAAGTCATTTGTAAGAAATATTTTTTTCCGAACAGTAGGTTAGTATACTTGTCTTTACAACTGAATAAAAACAAGTTCTATGAAATCAATTTTTACCCTCCTCATTGCCCTATTTTTTGTTTCGTCCCTTAGTGCTCAAACATGGAATTTCGAAGCCGGCAACAACATCACCCGTTATGTGTTTACTAATTCGGCAGGCAATAACCCGGATTTTTTGAAGTCTAGTTCAGGACTTCATCTTTCGCTTTCTCGCGAGAATAAAATTTCGAAGGTATTTGTTTACGATTTGGGTTTGGCCTATAATCAATACAATAATGTGGGGGATGTGCAGAATATCCCTTTTTCTTATCAAGCTGATTTTATGGGTTTGACTGGTGGAATAGGGCCATCTATTACGAGTCGCAAAGGCCTAACTCTTTCTGCCAAAGCCTCAGCTGCCGTCCAAACCCTCATCAATGGCACTCAGTTTTTGCAAAATCGCTACATTGATTTAGCTGGGGATAATCAATTCACCGGTTTGAAAGTTTCCGTGGGTTATACGCTGGCGATTACTAAAAAAGTAAACGATCAGATATCGGTTTACACGAGTTTTCAACATTTAGACACGAACACCTTTGGGAGTTCGACACTGAATTTCATTCCATCGACCTTTAGTTTTGGCCTTAAAATAGCCACAAAATAATCCCTCATTCATCTGTTCTATAATCATGAAAAAATTACTACTCATTGTTCTTCTATTTGTTTCAGTTATTGCGAATGCTCAAAAGGGCATCTCCTACCAAGCGGTCATTCTAGACCCAGCAAAAATTGAAATCCCCGGTCAAGACATTTCTGGCCAACCTTTTGTTAATGGAAACGTTAACGTTAAGTTCGTCATCCTTTCAGGAACCACTTCTCAGTTCGAAGAAGTGCAGCAAACCAAAACGGATGCTTATGGTCTAGTTAATTTGACTATCGGATCTGTAGCAAGCACGGCATTTAATACTCTAACTTGGGATGCTAACCAGAAATCAATGCAAGTATTTGTTAGCTTTAATAATGGAGCATCCTACACAAAGGTTTCTGATCAGAAATTAACCTACACACCTTATGCCCTTTTCTCAGAAACGGCAGGTAAATTAGGAAGCACACTAGAAATTGCAAATGGTGGAACGGGTGCAACTACTGCGGTAGGTGCTCGCGCAAACTTGGGTTTAGGGAACGTGGATAATACGGCAGATGCTTCGAAGCCCATTTCAACGGCAACACAAGCGGCCTTAAATTTGAAGGCACCAATAGCTTCTCCAACTTTTACTGGAACCATTACTTCTGGATCTGATTTGTCAGGTAACGGACGAATTAAGATTTTAAGTAATAACAATGAATATAACGATGCCGTTGGAAATCAGTTATATGTTAATAGTTATGTTAAGACTTACACAGGTCCAGCAGGAAATATTCCAATATATAGTACGGCCTATATTAATGGTAATTTATTATTCAATAGTCGAAATAGTGTAACTGTTGACGATGCAACAACTTTACACTTATTGCCACCAATGAACTACAATATGGTAGCATCTAGATTATGGGCTCTTTATGCTGAAGGAAATATTAAATCTTTGGGTTCAATAGAAGCAACTGGATATAAAATACCTAATGGGACATCTACTCAATATTTGATGGCAGATGGATCGGTTTCCTCTGCACAAAATTTTGTGGATCTGACTTCAGCGCAAACAATCGCTGGTGTAAAAACCTTTAGCTCTAACGCAAATTTTAGTGGCACCATAACGGCCGGCGGAGTTACTTATCCTAATACTACCGGTACAAATGGCCAGGTATTAATTTCGAATGGCAGCGGTACTGCGAGCTGGGGAAATGCATCCGGAACAACCAAAAGTATTTGGGTTAATAATTTATCCTTTGAGATTCCTTCTACTCCATCTGCTGGGGTCGAGGCATTTGAAGGAAATTTTAATGGGTACAATTATAAGTTTTTATCATTGTATAACACTTTAGGGGGCATTTCTCAAACCAGGTCATTCATAACTCCTCCATCTTCATGGGGGAATGGATCATATACAATAGATGTTTATTTTTTAACAAATAATGCAAATGCAGGAAATATTAAGTTAGCATTAGGTATTCAACCGTTAACGATGACAGGAAATGTTACGTCAGGAAGTGAATTTTCGGGAAATAATACTGGAGGCTTTCAATTTGGTTCAATAATGTATACGTATGAAGTGACGGCTGCTGCTAATGGAACTGCTCCATTCATCAGACCTTTACAAAAAGCTAGCTTTACAACAACTTTGAATTTTCAAAATATTGATTTTGCAGCAGTTCAATTAGGTCGTTATATGAATCAAGGATATTCATACAGTGATACTTATACTGGCAAAGTGTATATTGTTGGTGTTAAAATCACCAAAAACTAACGTTATTTTTAATTATTCGAAGGGAAGTCCAATTGGGCTTCCCTTTTTTGTTCTAAAGTAAATAATTCCCCCTCCCCCTTTGCTCTCCGCAAAATCCTAGTACCTTTGTGCTCAACAAATTACCATCAATTTATATTCGTATTGCTTCTTAACCACTAATAAGCAATCTGTTCTTTTTTAAAGATTGCTTATGAAAAATTATTTCATACTCACGGCGCTGCTGTGTAGTTTCTATTCTGCGCAAGCGCAATCTTCCATTAAGTCGATAAATTACCAGGCCATCATTGTGGATCCTGAGGCGATTGAATTGCCCGGAAGTGCAGTTCAGGCCCAGCTGTATTTGAACAAGGATATTTGGGTGAAGTTTGGGATTTATGCGGGGACGATTTTGCAGTTTGAGGAGTTGCATAAGACAAAGACGGACGCGTATGGGCTGATTAATTTGGAGATAGGGGCGGGGGAAAATACGAGTGCGGCGGGGACTTTTACTAGTTTGAACTGGGGAGGTCCGTTGATGAAATTGGTGACGCAGGTGAGTTTTGATTTGGGTTTTAAATACACTGAGGTCAGCAATCGCGGCCTTAATTACTTACCCTATGCACATTTTTCAGAGGAAGCTGGGCGGCTCAGTGGTGTTTTGCCGGTTATTTCCGGAGGAACAGGGGCTGTGACGGCTCAGGCCGCGCGTGCGAATTTAGGACTAGGCAATGTGGACAATACGGCGGATGTGGACAAGCCGGTGTCTGGCTTGGTTTTGGCATAATTAAATACCAAAGAATCGCTAATCAATAAATCTACTTCGATTCTTTCAGACTCTGTGTCTCAGGTAAAATATCCGTCCGTAAAGGCAGTGAAAGAGTATGTAGACAGTCGAACGGCAAATGCAAGCGTCGCAAACCAGGCGAGCTCGGCAAAATTAGCAGCTAAGGCTACGGCCTTAGAAACGGCGCGCACAATCAATGGAGTGCCTTTTGATGGAACGACGAATATTTCAATTCCTTTCGCAGCCACAGGACTAACTACGTCTAATTTATCTGCGACAGCAGGAATCACAAACGGGCAATTAGCTTCAAGTGCATTTACTCTAGGATCGACGACCGCTTCTTTAGGTGGGACCTACACGAACGTGAATGGATTGACGTTAGCAAGTCCTATTTTAACAGGAACTCCTACTGCGCCTACCGCGGCTTTATCAGATAATAGCCAGCAAATTGCTACCACTGCTTTTGTTAAGGCAGTGGCGGCTAATTTAGGAGGTGTGACTACGGTTTCTTCGATTAATGTGAGTGCCGCAGGAAATGCCTTTTCATCTTCCGTAACTGACGCAACCACGGCTCCTCAGCTTTCAGTGACGATTCCACTTGCATCCGTTGCCGGAACATCTGCTGGTTTACTGAGCAATAGCGATTATAGTTCTTTTACGAATAAACAGACGGCATTAACGGCTGGAACAGATTATCAGCGGCCCTTAGTGTCTGGAACGGATTATCAAACACCTATAACTGCTGGCTCTGGAATTTCGATCACCTCTGGTTCTGTGGCTGTATCAGGTTTGACCCATACCAACTTATCTGCGACAGCAGGAATCACAAACGGGCAATTAGCTTCAAGTGCATTTACCCTAGGATCGACGACCGCTTCTTTAGGTGGAACCTACACGAACGTGAATGGATTGACGTTAGCAAGTCCTGTTTTAACTGGGACTCCTACCGGACCTACAGCGGCACCAGGAACTTCCTCGACTCAATTAGCAACTACCGCCTTTGTGACTAATCTAGTAGGTGCAGGTTCATCAACGCTAGACGCAGATGCTACGAACAAGGGTAAACTTAAATTAACAAATGATTTAGGTGGAACAGCCGATTTGCCTACGGTAATTAGTGTGGGAGGAGTGAGTTCATCCACCCTTGCAGCATTGCCTACTTCCATTGCTGCAAATACAGCAAGTATCACCGTTAATACTGCGCAAATTGCGTTAAAAGCCAGTATTAATTCACCATCCTTTACGGGTACACCTACAGCATCAACTGCGGAATTAGGTACGAATACCACGCAATTAGCAACTACGGCATTTGTTCAGAATACATTTTCTATACTTCCAGGGGCCGCAAATTATTTTATTCCATCATCCCTAAATGTGGGTAATACCTTAGTTAAAAGAGCAAGTGATGGAGGCTTTGCCTCGGGTCCAATTACAGCTACTAGTTTTATAGGTAATGTTATAGGAACGTCTTCTACGATTACGGGGATATTACCCCTTACTAATGGCGGAACAAATGCAACAAATACAACGGATGCAAGAGCAAACCTAGGAGTAGGAAACGTAAACAATACAAGTGATGTCAATAAACCAGTCAGTACAGCACAACAAACGGCATTCGATTTAAAGTCGAATTTGCTTTCACCCATTTTTACGGGCACTCCATCACTTCCCACAGGAGCGATAGCGGTAACTCAAAACGCAAATGATGCATCCACCGCGATCGCAACGACTGCATTCGTGAACAATGTGTTTACCACAACGAATATCGCGGCAGGTATACCGAGTGCGACATCAAGTGTAGCGGGAAAGATTTTGTTAGCAGGGGATTTAGGTGGCACTTTTTCAAGTCCTTTGGTCGTAAGCGTAGGCGGACATTCTAGTACGGATATCGCGAATGCGGTAGTGACGGTAGAATCAGCCACAAGTATCAATACGCCAAATACTGTAGTGATGCGAAACGCAAGCGGAAATTTTACGGTTAATGAAATTACCGCAAATACGCTTGTTGGTAATTATTCTGGGACGATTTCCCTAACCAATGGGGGTACTGGTGCAACGACAAAAGCAGGGGCTTTAACCGCACTCGGGTTAGATCAGGTAAATAATACGACAGATGCGAATAAGCCAATAAGTACTTTAACTCAAAATGCACTTAATTTAAAAGCTAACTCTACATTAATTGGTGCGATCAATGGAGTTGCTAGCTTAGGTTCAGATGGGAAAGTTCCCAATGCTCAGTTGCCAGCTTTTCAAACCACCTCAACGAATGTTGTGACAAGTACTACCGCCATGTATGCTTTAACAGGCTTATCTCTGGGGGCTGTCGTGATTAATACTACGGATAAGACCACTTGGATTTTAAGTTCTGTTCCAGGTGCTTTTCCATCAACGACAGCTAATTGGACACAGCTAACTACTTCCACTTCCGTGAGCTCGGTAAATGGATTGACTGGGGCCGTTGCATTAACAGGGACTTCAAATAGAGTGACAGTTAGCGCGGGGAACATTTTTGATATAGCCTCTACTTATACGGGCCAAAATTCAATCAATACAGTAGGGACCATTAACACAGGAGCATGGAACGGGACCGCTGTGGCTACGGCTTTTGGAGGGACTGGTGCAACCACCGCTAATGCTGGATTTAATTCATTAGCGCCGCCTCAATCTGGTAATTCAGGTAAATTCTTAATTACAAATGGCTCAAACACAAGTTGGTCTACTATCTCCGCTTCAGGGGGATGGGCAACGCTTGGCAACACGGGTATGACGGATTTTACGCTAGGCTTGACGCAGCATGTATCGGAGGTGATTACGGGTAAGTTTTTAGGTACTTTGGATGATTCCCCGTTAAATTTCAAGGTAGCCGGTATAAGATCGGGCCGGATAGATAACAATGTGGAAACGGGTCAAGCTAGTTTTGGTTATGGAGCTGGTCAGAATGCGTGGCTAGAGAATAGTAGTGGTTACAGAGGTACTAAGAATACGGCGATAGGATTTGGGTCTAGTTATTTTACGAATGTGGGTAAGGAGAATACTTCATTAGGCTATTATAGTTTATATAATAATCAATCTGGTTCGGGTTCTGTGGCCTTGGGATATCAAACGATGATGAATTATTCTAATAGTTTTTCAGCTACCCCAATGCTTACTTATAACACGGCGGTAGGTTATCAATCCTTGATGGGACCAGTGGGCTCAATGGCTACGAATCTTCACACTTATAACACGGCACTGGGTTATCAGTCGTTAATGAATACGGTATCGGGTCAGCAGAATGTTGCAGTAGGCGTTCAGTCGTTGTATTTGAATGGGACGGGTAGTCAGAACAACGCGGTAGGTTTCCAAGCGTTGTATGCCAATACGAGTGGTCAGATGAATAATGCGTTAGGCTATGCGGCGCTGAATTTGGTGACAACGGGTAGTAATAATGTTGGTTTAGGGTCCTATGCGGGTAGTGCGATTACGACTGGATCCAATAACACTTTAGTAGGTTTTAGTGCGAATGTAGTTAATGCAGGTTTAACGAATGCGACTGCGTTAGGCAATGGAGCGAGTGTGGATGCGAGTAACAAGGTGGTAGTAGGAAATACGGCGGTAAATTTAGTACAAACAACAGGCCGTTTGTATACGACGAATAGTACGGATGCTACGACTACGAGTACAGGAGCGCTGCAAGTAGCTGGCGGAGCAGGTATAGGATTGCAATTAAGAGTAGCTGGAGCGACGAGCTTAACGGGAGCTACCCAGATTAACAATACCTTAGCAGTGACAGGAATTACTAGCCTTACTAACACATCCGATGCGAGTAGTGTATCGACTGGTTCATTGGTATTATCGGGAGGCTTAGGGGTTGCCTCCCAGTTACGCGTGGGAGGGAATGTAACCTTAGGGAGTAGTTCGATTTTAAATGTGACAAACACGACTGCCTCAAATGCTACAAGCAATGGGGCGTTAGTAGTAGGAGGCGGAGTAGGTGTGGGGGGTAATTTGAATGTGGCAGGAACACTAAATGTAGCAGGAGCTACGATCTTTTCGAGTGCTAATGTAACAGGAGTAACCGCGAGCACTAATGACAAGAGTACGAAGTTAGCCACGACAGCCTATGTGATGTCTACTTTAGGTTCTACTGGTAATACACTGGTTTGGAATGCGCTTGGCAACACGGGTATGACGGATTTTACGCTAGGCTTGACGCAGCATGTATCGGAGGTGATTACGGGTAAGTTTTTAGGTACTTTGGATGGTTCCCCGTTAAATTTCAAGGTAGCCGGTATAAGATCGGGCCGGATAGATAACAATGTGGAAACGGGTCAAGCTAGTTTTGGTTATGGAGCTGGTCAGAATGCGTGGCTAGAGAATAGTAGTGGTTACAGAGGTACTAAGAATACGGCGATAGGATTTGGGTCTAGTTATTTTACGAATGTGGGTAAGGAGAATACTTCATTAGGCTATTATAGTTTATATAATAATCAATCTGGTTCGGGTTCTGTGGCCTTGGGATATCAAACGATGATGAATTATTCTAATAGTTTTTCAGCTACCCCAATGCTTACTTATAACACGGCGGTAGGTTATCAATCCTTGATGGGACCAGTGGGCTCAATGGCTACGAATCTTAACACTTATAACACGGCACTGGGTTATCAGTCGTTAATGAATACGGTATCGGGTCAGCAGAATGTTGCAGTAGGCGTTCAGTCGTTGTATTTGAATGGGACGGGTAGTCAGAACAACGCGGTAGGTTTCCAAGCGTTGTATGCCAATACGAGTGGTCAGATGAATAATGCGTTAGGCTATGCGGCGCTGAATTTGGTGACAACGGGTAGTAATAATGTTGGTTTAGGGTCCTATGCGGGTAGTGCGATTACGACTGGATCCAATAACACTTTAGTAGGTTTTAGTGCGAATGTAGTTAATGCAGGTTTAACGAATGCGACTGCGCTAGGCAATGGAGCGAGTGTAAGTGCGAGCAATAACGTACGAATTGGGAATACAGCTATCACTAGTATTGGCGGTCAGGTAGCTTGGACAGCAGCCTCAGATGCGCGAATTAAAAAGAATATTCGGAACTCAAAATATGGATTGGAGACTGTACTGCAATTAAGACCTGTTGAATATAATTTAATAAGTAATGATTTAAGGCAAGTTGGTTTTATCGCACAAGAAGTTCAAAAATTAGTGCCTGAAGTAGTGACAGGTATAGAGGGGGATATTAGTAAAGGCGAAGTTCTTGGAATTACTTATTCTAACTTAGTCCCTGTTCTAGCTAAGGCTGTTCAAGAATTAAATGCCTTGAACACCCAAACGCAGGTTGACGTTAATGCTAAATTGAGTTATGCAACGCCAGCGAATTTGATACTTGGAAATCAGACGGTGAAGGAGGTGATTACATCTGCAAATGTAACAGTCGGAGATATTTTAACGGTGAGGCACCTGAGGGGTAGTTCATTAACCCCAGTGATTGAAACGGCACCTGGTTCAGGAAAAGAATCCGTGTTGAGAATAATAGGTACGGATATTAGCGGCGTCATTGAGGTGAGAATAGGAGAAATGCCTATGCCAAGTGCTATTTTGGCAAATATCATTTACAGTATTCCGTATAGCACGCCCCCGTTGGTAATTATTACGCCTGGGAATGCTAATACAGCCAGCCTAATGGGATCATCGTCCGTTTTTGTAGGTAATAATGCAACGAGTAATTTCACAATAAATTCCAATGCAACTCCTTTAACGAGCAACACGGCATATAAATGGTATTATCAAGTTATTCAATAACTATTTCGAACCAATCAACAACCCTAACCCTACCAGATACAGCAGCAACATAATGTTGAGCATTCTGTGCGTTGCAGGCGAGGCGTTTTTGAATTCTTTCCAAATAAATATCCCCCAGACCGCCGCTACCACGGTCGCCCCTTGGCCTAAACCATAGGAAACTGCAGCCCCAGCTTTTTCGGAGGCAATAATTGAAAGCGCCATTCCCACGAACCAGATGGCGCCGCCTAAAATTCCCACTAAGTGGTCTTTTACAGAGCCCACTAAATAGTGTGCTAAATTCAAGGGTGCGCCGGAGAATGGCTTTTTCATTTGGAACGTATTAAAGACCAAAGAACTCGCGAAAACACCTACCGCGAAAACAACCAGCGCAGTATAAGGGGTTAATTTCCCTACTTCTGGTGCGGCGAAATTCACGGCCATCGAGGCTGCCACGTATTTGTAGAAAAGACCCATCAAGCAACCAGCGAGTACGGAAAGGACTAAACCTTTGTTAGAAGCAGAAGAGGAGGAGATGGATTTATACGCTCTCGCATTTAAAATAATGGCGATCGCGATCAACGCAACCCCGCCAAAAATCAAAAAAGGATTTCCCTGCGGAGCCGCTAAGTAATTCACTACCACACCTAAGACTAAAGCGATTCCAATCCCCACCGGAAAGGCCACCGACATTCCCGCGATACCGATCGCTGCGACTAATAAAATGTTCGCGGCATTAAATAAAACTCCACCGATGAAGGCGGATTGCAGATTTTCGCTGCTCGCTTGTCCATAGTCCGCTAAGAATCCACGTCCTTGTGTTCCGCTGGAACCCAGCGTAAAGGCTAGAATTAAGGAGGCTAAAACGATCCCGATGGCATAATCCCAATAGAATAATTCGAAGCGCCAGCTGGAGGAAGTTAGCTTCTGGGTGTTAGCCCAAGAGCCCCAGCACAGCATCGTCACAATGCACAATAAAACGGCAGATGAATAGGTTTCGATTATGAACATAGTGCTTATTTTAGGTTTCCTAAACGGTAATATTTGTCATTCGTAGCGATAAAAGGCTTTTCGGCATAGACGATCGCATCGAATAATTTGCAGTCATAGCCCGTGACTTTATTCAATACTTTCAGCTTCACGTGGTGTTTTCCTGTCGCTAATTTATACTTCCAGCTAATCTCGTGACGTCTGGTGGTGAAGGCCACCGGTAATTTTACTTTCTCCAAAAGCTTGCCGTCTAAGTACACCTCTAAGTCAAAAGTGCCTGGATCTAAAGAGGCCCATTTCGCAGTTTCGCCACGAACCACGAATCCATTTCCTTCGAAATCGAAGTCATATTCGTCGGTCAAGTTTTTCGCGATGTTGATCTTCTCAGTCGGGAAGGAATGGTCGAAGCTTTGCTCGAACGCCACCGCTTTAGGGGCAGAATAGGGAATGCTTACTGCGTTTTCAGAAACACTTCCGCCGTTATTTTTAATGTTTTGCAAAGCGTGTTTGAAACCGATTTCATATACGTCGTTTAGCGAAGTAGACGTGTATTTGAAGTCGATGTCCTCCGCCTCTTGTAAGCCTAATTTCCAGTAAGCTGGTATTTTATCATAGCCGATCATGGCTCCCAAAATCCCTCCCGCAGACGATGGGTTGCAGTCCGCATCTTGTCCACAGCGCGTGGAGATTTCTAGGGTTTTGGTGAAATCCCCATTCCCGTATAATAGTCCCATCACGACATAGGCCGAATTCACGGTCGCGTCGATGTTGAAGGGAGCGAAAACGCCGTCCGGACAACCGATGTCATTCGCCCATTTGTTTTGGACTTCTAACCAGGTTTTCGTCCAGTCGTTCGGGTATTGTTTGTGCCATTTGATGACGTCAGCGATACATTTATAGTATTGGCTGTTCGCTGGAATGGTTTTCAAAGCCTCGGAAACCACCTTGTTAATGTCGTTATTGATAAATGCCAAAGTATAGCAAGCCCCTAAATACACCCCACCATAATAGCCATCGCCATAGTTCATGATGTGCCCGATTTTATCGGAGATCTTAGACGCCGCATTCGGCATACCTGGTGACATTAACCCCGCAAAGTCGCATTCGATTTGGTAATCAATACAATCCGCATGTGGATTATTTTCCCAGTATCCAGACGCTGGAGGCATCATCCCGTTCAGAATATTATAACGTCCGGCCTGATTCGCATGCCAAAGCGCATAGCCCGCATTCGCATACGCCTTCGCGTGCGATTCGATAGGGGCATTCAAACCTTCCTTCTCAAAAACCTCCACAAAAGTCAAATCCATGTACAAATCATCGTACAATCCGGGATTATTGATCATCGTATTTTTTAGATAGCCATCGTACCACGGAATCGGGTGGTAGGAATTAATCATCGTCCCGTTATAGCGAAACTCGACAGGCCCGCCAAAAGTCACGCCGATCGTTTGGCCAGCCCAGCCGCCTTTAATTTTATCTTTAAGAACCGCCTTGCTCATCGAAATATTTTGCGCTTGAGCGGCTAATGTGATGAAACAGAAGAAGAGTAGTTTTTTCATGGTTGTAGGTTTTGATACACGTATTGGTGCATCAGTTTTTGAATGAATTCTGTGTGCTTAATACTTGTGCCTATCGTGGCATTGGCAGGCTTCGATGAATCTAGTCTGGTAAAGCCTTGGTCGTCCACAAAAACATGGACTTTCTCCGTTGTAAATAATTCTGGATTGGCTTCCATTCCAATGGCTACCGGGTCAAAAAGGGTAGGGGTTTCCTGCCCCCACAAAACATAGAGTCCTTGCATCGCACTCGTAAGAGGCGATTGGCGCATCAGTAATTTAAGTCGATTTTCTGCAGACAATTTCACCATCGCCGTCACATCCAGTCCGGCATAAATGATGTTCGCACCGGATTGCACAAAAGATTTTGCGGCAGGAATATCACATAGCACATTCCATTCGGAATTAATTTTCGTGCTGCCATCATAGCCTATTTTGAAGGAACCAAACATCGCATAGATCGCTTTCGCTTTCTGCAATTCAGCCCCTAAAGGCGCTAAATTCGTCACGGGTCCCACGGAGAAAATGATGACTTCGCCGGGATATTTTTTCAGTTGTGACCGAATGAAATCAGTCGCACCTTGTGGCTTTTTTGTCAAAGGAGAACCCTTCGCCCAATAAAACTGATCCGCATACCAATTCGCTCGAACAGAACTCGACGATGTATTTTTACCAACATAAACAGGAATCTGAGTCTCTCCAGTCACCGCTAGAAATTTCTGCGCTAAGATGGCTCGGTCATCGGTGCGACCGTAGCAGGTGGTGATTCCCAAAATCTCGTAGCGATCTTGCAATGTTAACAAATATCCCAAGGCATAGGCATCGTCGATGTCGTCACCCAGGTCACAGTCGAAGATGACTTTTTGGCGCTGCTGAGCGGTCAATGAAAAACTAATAAGAAAGAATAGGATTAGGTTTTTCATAGTTCATTTAGTCTAGGCATCGAAGCTTGCGCTCCTAATCGGGTAACGGAAATAGACGCTGCTTTGCAGGCAAAAGCGATGGCGTCTGGCCAGCTCATTCCTTCGGATAATCCGACGACAAGTGCTCCATTAAAACAATCCCCTGCTGCGGTGGTGTCTTGTGCTACCACTTTCGCTACTGGAATGTGTTGTGTTTCATAAGCCGTTTTATAGAGGGCGCCTTCGGCGCCCAAGGTAATAATGACATGTTGAACGCCTTTATTCAAGAGAATATTCGCTGCTTTTTCGGCAGAAAGTAGATCCGTCACTGCTATCCCTGTGAGAATTTCAGCCTCCGTCTCATTAGGCGTAATGGCGTATAAATGGGGGAATATTTCGGCAGGTAGTTCCGCCGCAGGGGCTGGATTTAAAACGACTTTCAGGCCTTTTTTCGCCGCGAGAGCTGAGGCATACACCACGGTTTCGAGTGGTGTTTCTAATTGAATCAAGACAAAATCCTCCGCCTCGAAAATCTCAGCAGCGTTGTCTATGTCGGCTTTCGAAAGGGCTTTATTCGCCCCTGAAGCCACGGTGATGCAGTTTTCGCCTTTGGCGTCTACATTAATCAAGGCAATACCAGAAGGAGCAGAAGGATCTTGTGTGACAAATCGCGTGTGAATTCCCTCGTTCTTAAATTGCTGCATGGCCGTCTCCCCAAAAACATCCTTCCCCACTTTGCACACAAAATGAACCTCGCCACCCAGCCGTGCCGCAGCCACCGCCTGGTTCGCACCTTTGCCGCCAGGATTCATAAAGAAATCCCCGCCTAAAACGGTTTCGCCTGGCGCCGGTAAATGAGCGGATTTGATCACCATGTCGGTGTTAGAACTACCGATAATTGTGATTTTCGTCATTTTAAATAGGTTTTGTAGCAGTTAATCACTGTAAATTAACATAATTTTTTCAATTTCTGACTTACCTTTACCGCAATGAGAATTTCTATCCTTCTCTTGTTCTTTTACCTATCCGCTTTCTATTCGAACGCGCAGCAGATCTCTTTTGACCAGATCACCAATCTCCCCGTTTCCGGTTTGAAAAACCCTTGGGCTGGCGGATTCAATTCGGTTCAGTTTTTCTCTATCGACCTCGATGGCGACGCGCGGGAAGACCTCGTTGTTTTTGATCGCAGTGCCCAACACCTAAAGACCTTTTTACGAAATACTACAGGAGGATTTACCTATGCCCCAGCCTATCAAACGCGTTTTCCTTTAGTTGAAAACTGGATGAATCTGTTGGATTATGATGGGGATGGCGACAAAGATCTTTTTACTTCAACTCCCGGCGGGATTCAAGTCTATCCTAACGTGAGCAATAATTTCCCTAAATCACTCGGTACTCTAAAATCGACTGGACTCAATGGGTTAATTAATATCTATGTTAGCGCATCGGATATTCCAGCCATTGCGGATGTGGATGGCGATGGCGATATGGATGTGCTCGCCTTTGAATCTGCGGGCCACTTTATCACCTATTACGAAAATATCGGGGACCTGAAGTATGCGACGAAGTCCTTGAATTGGGGAAATTTCTTTCTGAATGATTGCCAAGATATCGCGTTTGGGCTAATTCCGGAATCTGTTTTAAGTACGCAATCGACTGCGGCGGTGCAACATGCGGGTAGTACGCTTGCACTTTGGGATCCGGACAAAAATGGAGTGTATGACTTGATTATAGGACATGTGAATTGCTCGCGCTTTATCTACTTGCGTAACGAAGGGACTCGTTCGAAACCGAAATTCCGTACTGCCGACTATAATTTTCCTGCTGGAGCACCACATGCTGTTTCGTCTCTTGCCAGCGGATCGCCCATCGATTTGGATGGTGATGGAGCATTGGATTTGATCGCGTCGTCTCATTTGCCGGATCTAAATCCATCCTTAGAAACGGCATCTTATTACCGGTCGGAAAACGGACAATTGATATTAAAAACGAAAGCCTTTCTGCTAGAAGAGATGATCGATGTGGGCGATAATGCCTCGCCGGTTTTCTTTGATGTGGAGGGGGATGGCGACCTGGATTTATTGATAGCAAGTAGCAGTGTGACCTTATATGAAAATGTTAGTGGGACTCTCAGCCTGAAATCGCGTGATTTTTTGCCTCTAGCTGGAGCGCTGAATATTCAGCTTCAAGTCGTGAATCGTCGATTGATGCTGTATTATTTAAAAGGTTCTGCCGTGTATTACCGTGAATATAAGGCCGGCGTGCTGAATGAGGAAAAGCCTTTACCTGTTGTGAGTCTGCGAGAAACGCCGCGGCTATATGACGTGAATCAGGATGGCTCGCTTGAACTTGTTGTCTTGGATTATTTAGGAGGCACACGGGTGTATGATTGGTCGGATTTGGCCAAACCTTATCAGCGACAGGAAACCTTATTCCGCGGCATTGCCTATGCGGATATCACGGGAGATGGTAATTTTGAACAAATTAGTTTGGACGCGTCAGGATACCTATATGTATCTGGATTAGGTTTAGAAGTACAACGTTTGCCTTTTAATTTTGGCCAAAACGCCCAAATCTCCATCGCCGATTTCAATCGCGACGGGAAAGTCGATATTGTCATCGGATTAGCCTCCGGCGGGGTTCAATTAGTGCAGAATGCTAGCGAGATACTGATTCCATCGGATGAAATATATGTTTGGCCTAATCCTGCCTCTTCAGTAGTAAATATAAGAGTTAAATCGGCCGGCACTTTGCATTGGTTTGATCTTTCTGGACGCGAGTTAGGTTCGCCTATCTCCGTAAATGCCGGAGAAACGTTACGCATCCCAGCGCCACTTATGGGGGCAGGGAATTATATTTTGCGCTACGAATCTGCGTCTGGATCGGTAGCTAAGAAAGTGTTGATACAACCTTAAAATGAAACATTTTTGCCACTTATTTGTTTAAAAAACATGAAAAATACCCTGCTTCTACTGCTTTTTTCTTTTTCGGTTTTGGGCCAAAATTCAGGCCGCATCTCCGGAAAAATCATTGATCAATTAACACAAAAACCCATATCTGGAGTTTCTGTTACGCTAGATGGCGCCACAAAGGGCACCACGGCTGACGAAAAAGGGACATTTCGATTAACGGGTTTGGCCCTAAAAACCTATAACATCTCATTCTCCGCGGTAGGCTACGAGAAATACACGGCCTTCAATGTCATCATCAATGCGGGTAACGAAAATTACTTGAACATAGAGTTATTGCCATCAAATCAACAATTAACCGAAGTAGTGGTGACCCAAAACCGCCGCACAGCAAAAGCCGCCACCTTAGAGTCGCCCTTAAGTGTTCAGCGTTTGACCTCAGAAGAAATCAAAAGCAACCCGGGTGGAAATTTTGACGTCAGCAAAGTAATCCAAACCTTACCCGGCGTAGGCGGAGGCCCACAAGGTGGAGGCTTCAGAAATGACATCATCATCCGTGGCGGAGGCCCGAACGAAAATGTCTATTACCTAGACGGAATCGAAATCCCTGTCTTAAATCACTTTCAAACACAAGGCAGCAGCGGAGGCCCACAGGGAATGCTAAATGTATCTTTCATTGAAGATGTGAAACTGAGTTCCTCTGCTTTTGACGCCCGGTACGATAATGCCTTAAGCTCTGTTTTCCAGTTCAAACAACGCACCGGAAATCCGAATAAATTTCAAGGTAATGCCCGTCTAAGTGCGACGGAGTTTGCTTTAACCACTGAGGGCCCACTTTCAAAATCAGGAAAGACCACGTTTTTAGCCTCGGTTCGCCGCTCGTATTTGCAATTCCTTTTTCAAGCATTAGATATCCCGATTCGCCCCAATTTCTGGGATGGTCAGTTTAAAATCACCAAGCAGATCAACTCCACTACCACACTTTCGCTGATGGGATTAGGCGCGATTGATGACTTCTCTTTTGGGACACTTAAAAAAGTAACACCCGAGAAATTATACGTCTATAATTCGAATCCGCTAGTTAATCAATGGAATTATACGCTGGGTATGTCATTAAAAAAATTGTTGGATAATGGCTATGTGAATGTGGCGCTTTCCCGAAATGTGTTTGACAATAATTTCTTGCGTTATGAGGACAATTTAAAGAAGGATCCGTCGCAATTGAACTTTGATTATTCGTCCCGCGAAACGGAAAATAAGTTGCGTATCGACGTGAATAAGAACACGAATGGCTGGAAGATTAATTATGGTCTATCCACTCAATTCGTGGAATATGCGAACAGCACCTACCAAGTTTTGAGTAATACGTTCGCAAGCCCTGCTGTTCGTCTGTCCAATCCGATTACGAAAATTTCGTATACGAGCGCATTGAATTCCCTATGGAAATACGGGGCTTTTGCCCAGGTTTCGAAGACCTTTTTTGACTCCAAATTAGGTCTAAGCGCAGGCCTTCGGACGGACATGAACAGCTTCACAACGACGGGTTCGGATCCAATGGAAACCATCTCGCCTCGCGTTTCGGCTAGCTATGTATTATCTGATAAATGGACAGCAAATGCTTCGGTGGGTCGTTATTTCAAATTTGCGCCGTATACAATATTAGGGTACACCTCGTCGGCATTTCCGTATCCGACGTTTTCGAGTTTCGCCATTGTGACACCTCAGCTGGTAAACCAAGATGCGAAATACCAACAAAGTGATCATTATGTAGCAGGCCTGGAATACTTACACGACGAATCTTTGCGTTTCACGGCGGAAGCCTTCGTGAAAGAATATGCGAATGTGCCTATTTCAAATGCTAAGGGGATATCTTTGGCGAATTTAGGTGGTGATTTTAATATTCTTGGTAACGAAGATGTAACCACAACCGGAAAAGGTCGCGCCTATGGTTTCGAATTTTTTGCCCAAAAGAAATTAACCGATAAATTCTTCGGAATTCTTTCCTATACCTTTTACCGAAGCATGTACAGCGGATTTGATGATAAACTCATCGCCTCTAACTGGGATAACCAACATTTATTAAGTGTGACTTGGGGCTATAAATTCCCACGCAACTGGGAGCTAGGTCTTCGATTCCGCTACCAAGGGGGAGCACCCTATTCGCCGTATGACGAAGCAACATCTAAGTCAAGTTATTTGACTTTAGGCCAAGGCACGTTCGATTATTCCCGTTTGAATACCCAACGCCTTCCTAACTTCAATTCAAGTGATGTTCGGATCGATAAGAAATACAACTTGAAGAAAACGACCATCGACCTCTTTATAGATGTGACGAACTGGTACATCGCAGTGAATCCCGGAATTCCTACTTATACGTTCAAGCGATTGGAGGACAATTCAGCCTTTGCAACGACAAATGGCTTGCCTATCGCGAAAGACGGTAGCAATGCCATTCCGACCCAATTCTTAAATGACAAGGCGCAAGTAACGCCTACGATTGGATTTATTGTGGAGTTTTAAGACTATTTAGCGCTTGGCTTTCAGCGCTTTAGCAAATTCCAAAGCATAAGGGCCGTCACCATGGATACACCAGGTTTCGGCCTTTATTTTTTCCACCTGATCTAACACATCTTGTATTTCTGTAAAACAAGCTCCCGGCTGACTGCGCTGAGTTAAGGAACCATCGCTTTCATAGCGACGATCTGCGAAAGCTTCGTCTGCTGTTTTTAGACCCATTGTCTGCGCGACCTCGATAGACAGACTGCCTTTCAGTCCGAATAAAATTAAGTCTCCATTAACATCTTTCACCGCTTTCGCGATCGCTCGCGCTACTTCTGCATTTTTCGCGGAAGTATTATACAGGGCACCATGAGGTTTTACGTGGTTTAACGTACCTCCTGCGTTTTTTACGATTTGATTTAGTATTTCGATCTGCTTTTTCACTAACAGATAGATTTCCTCGGGACTCAGTTCTATCTCTTTTCTCCCAAAATTCTCTCGATCTAAATAGGAGGGGTGTGCACCCATTTTTACGCCGTGGCGAATGCATAAGGCCACCGTCTCGCGCATAGTGAATGCATCTCCGGCATGAAATCCGCAGGCAATATTTGCCTCATCGATGTAGGGCATGAGTGCGGCATCATTTCCAATGCCTTCGCCCAAGTCGCAGTTTAAAGTCATATTTAGTCGCCACTTCGTGGCTTAGTCGTGACTATGTCACTTAGTCGCCTTCGGCTTAGTCGTTTATCAAGTTGCTGTTACAATGTTAAATAAAAAACAGCTAATCTTGAAGAATTATGAAAATTAACCATTTTGAAGAAATTGAGGCCTGGAAGAAGTCTCAAATCGTAGCCATAAAAATTTATAAAATACTCAAGGAAAATGTAGATTTTGGATTTAAGAACCAAGTTCAGCGGGCATCAGTCTCTATTTCTAATAATATAGCCGAGGGTTTTGAAAGAGGTTCAGATGCTGATTTTCGACGGTTTCTGTTTATCTCTTTGGGATCCTGTAGCGAGGTGAAGTCTATGATTTATATCGCATATCAGTTGAATTATATGACATATGAAGACTCCATTAAATTGAGAGAAGACTTAATAGAAATTTCTAGAATGATTAAGGGATTTATTCGAATTCTTGACAAAAGTGGATATCGACTGAATTGATATTGTAGCAAAAAAAAGCTCATCCAACTATGCGAATGAGCTTTTGATTTATTGACTAAGTCCGAAGGACGACTAAACGACGAAGTCGTGACTAAGTCACGCAGTGACGACTACCGCAACGCGGCTAAGTCCGAAGGACGACTAAACGACGAAGTCGCGACTAAGTCACGCAGTGACGACTACCGCAACGCGGCTACTACTCTTCGATAAAAGGATAATTTTCCTCAACATACACATCTTTGTAAGCCTCTGATTTATCTGGGAATGGAGATACCTCTGCGAAATCAACAGATTCTTGAACTTGAACCTTGATTTTTGCATCGATCTCGTCTAATTCTGCTTGCGTTAAGATGTTGTGTTCTAAGATCGTGTACTTCACCTGCTCGATTGGGTCGCGGTCTTTGTAAGCCTCTACCTCTTCTTTAGAACGGTATTTTTGGGGATCTGACATTGAGTGACCTCTGTAACGGTAGGTTCTAAATTCTAAGAAAGTAGGACCTTCACCTGCACGAGCACGAGCTGCTGCGCGAGAAACTGCCTCGTGGACTGCTTCTACATTCATTGCGTCTACTGGCTCAGAAGGCATATCGTATGCTTCACCTATTTTATATAATTCAGTTACGTTGGATGTACGCGCTACGGAAGTTCCCATCGCATAACCGTTGTTTTCTACGACGAAAATCGCAGGTAATTTCCAAATCATCGCCATGTTAAATGCCTCGTGCAAAGCACCTTGACGAACGGCACCATCACCAAAATAGGTGATAGAAACGTTACCTGTTTTTTTATATTTCTCGGCGAAGGCAAGGCCAGCTCCTAAGGGGATTTGGGCCCCTACGATACCATGTCCTCCTACAAAACCTACTTCTTTATCGAAGATGTGCATCGAGCCACCTTTTCCTTTAGAAGCGCCGGTGATTTTACCGTATAATTCCGCCATTATCGCGTTAGGAGAGGTTCCTAAGGCCAGAGGGATACCATGGTCACGGTAAGCTGTGATGTATTTATCGCCTTCAATTAGGGCAGATTTAGCACCTGAAGAACAAGCCTCTTGTCCAATATATAAGTGACAGAACCCTTTAATTTTCTGCATTCCGTACAATTGACCGCATTTTTCTTCGAATTTGCGTTGTAATTGCATGGATTCGTACCAATACTTGTACGTCTCTTTAGAATACTTGGGTGCGTCTGCGTTTTTCTTTGCCATCTTCTTGATAGAATATTTTTTAAGCGGAAAGCCGGCATTAATTCCAGGCTATATGCCTGCAAAATTAGTACAAAATCTTTATTTTTACACGCTTTTAATCGCATTCCTACATCTATGCATCTCAAATCTCTTCAGGTCAATCAGTTTAAATCCTATGAGGAGGCTAGATTTAGCTTTATTTCGGAGATAAACTGCATTGTGGGGGAGAATGGAATTGGTAAAACGAATCTCTTAGACGCGATCCATTTCCTATCGATGACGAAAAGTGCACGTGGAATTTCGGATCAGCTATGCGTGAAACATACGCAGGATTTTTTCCGGGTGCAGGGAGATTTTGTCGATACCCAGGATCGCGAAACCCAGATTACTTGTTTGTTTCAGAAGGGGGCCAAAAAGCAATTCCTCCGCGATGACAAACCCTATCCCCGTTTAGCGGACCACATTGGCCACTTTCCAGTTGTTTTAATGGATCCACACGACACGGATTTAGTGCGCGAGGGAAGTGAAGAACGCCGCCGCTTCTTTGACGGGATGATGTCCCAGCTCGACCGTAACTTCTTAGACCAATTATTACGCTATAACCGAATCGTTCAGCAACGCAACGTATTATTAAAGCAATTTGCAGAACGTGGCCAGGTCGATCGCCTACATTTAGATAGTTACCACGCTCCCTTAGTTGAACTAGGAGAATCGCTAGCAAAGTCGCGAAGGGAATTCCTGGAGATCTTTTTGCCTAGTTTTACCTTTCACTATTCCAAACTCTCAGACGACCGCGAGGACGTCGATATTCAGCTCGAATCTACTTTCGAAGCAGGGAGTTTTGACGCGGCGCTGCGCGCCGCGGAACCGCTGGATTTGTCCGCGCAGCGGACATCCATCGGAATTCATCGAGATGAATTTGATTTTAAAATCAATGGCTATTCCTTGCGCAAATTTGGCTCCCAAGGCCAACAAAAATCCTTCGTCGTCGCGCTAAAACTAGCGCAATTCGACTCCCTCGTAGCCGCCAAACCTCGCAAACCACTCTTACTCCTCGACGACATCTTCGACAAACTCGACGACCGCCGCATCCAGCGTTTGGTCCAAATGATGGCCGAAGAGCACTTTGGCCAAGTCTTCATCACTGACGCTAGACCGGAAAGGACGAAGAAGCTGTTGAAGGATTTGAAGGGGAATATTCATTACATTTCGCTTTAAGTAGATTAGAGATAGGAGAGCATAGAGTAGAGATAAGTCCGAAGGGAATGAGTCCGGAGTCTAAATGTCTGAGGCAAATTTA
Organism: Aquirufa sp. A-Brett2-W8; assembly: GCF_054558755.1. Taxonomy (NCBI): domain Bacteria; kingdom Pseudomonadati; phylum Bacteroidota; class Cytophagia; order Cytophagales; family Flectobacillaceae; genus Aquirufa; species Aquirufa sp. A-Brett2-W8. Next base: position 185,069 of record NZ_JBPXKS010000006.1, on the reverse strand, counting down.
ATCTATACTCTATACTCTCTTCTCTATACTCTTTACTCTTTTATCATATTTCCCTATCTTTGGTTAAACCTATTAACACCACATGATTTCCATTTTTGCCCAAGCTGAGAAGCACCTGGAGAAGACAGCCATAATTTCGGATGGCACAACTTATACTTATTTCCTGCTATTAGACGCTTCGAAAGCTTTTGCTTCGACCTTATTAGATAAAAATACGGACCTAAGTGAAGCCCGAGTTGCCTACATGGTGAACCCTGGCTTTGATTATGTTCGGGTCCAATGGGGGATTTGGCGTGCGGGGGGTGTGGCCGTTCCGCTTTGTTTGACCTATCCGTTACCCTCTTTGCGCTATACCATAGAGAATTCTGGCTCAAGCATCGTGGTCGTTTCCCCAGAATTCGAGGACCTTTTGAAGCCTTTGTGCGCGGAGCTTAATCTACGGTTAATCATCCTTCGGACTTCGGACTCCCTCCCTTCTGACTCTCTTCCTTCGGACTCCCTCCCCACTTTCCCTTCCTCCCGCCGCGCCATGATGCTTTACACCTCTGGCACGACGAATTTGCCTAAAGGTGTGGTGTCTACCCACGCGAATTTGAATGCGCAGATTTCGACGTTAATCGACGCTTGGCGCTGGACGTCTGCGGATTATTCGATTTGTATTTTGCCGCTGCACCACATTCACGGGGTGATTAATATCGTTTCTTGCTCGCTTTGGGCGGGGGCGACCTGCCAGTTTTTGCCTAATTTTTCGGCGGAAGCGCTGTTCGATATTTTCAAAAAAGGTCAGTTGAACGTCTTTATGGCCGTTCCTACCATCTATTATAAGTTGATTACGCATTGGGAATCGTTGTCGGATATGGACCAAAAAGAGATGACCCGCATCCTATCCAAATTCAGACTCATGATCTCGGGTTCTGCTGCGCTGCCCGTTTCGGTGATGGAACGTTGGAAGACGATCAGTAAGCATAGTCTTTTGGAACGTTATGGCATGACCGAAATCGGGATGGCCCTGAGTAATCCCTACAACGGTCCACGCGTACCGGGTCACGTGGGATATCCGCTGCCGGGCGTTCAAGTGCGTTTAGCAGATGAAGAGGATAATGTAATTCCGGGTAAGGAAATAGGGGAGATTCAGGTCAAAGGGCCAAACGTCTTCAACGAATACTGGCAAATACCAGAGTCAACTGCAGAGTCATTTACAAAGGATGGCTTCTTCAAAACTGGCGATATCGCGACGATGGATGAGCTGGGAGGCTACCGAATTTTGGGTCGAAACTCCGTCGACATTATCAAATCAGGAGGCTACAAAATTTCCGCTTTGGAAATCGAAGAAGTCCTCCGGACCTACCCTGGAATCGACGATTGCTGCGTCGTGGGAGTCGAAAATGAAGAATGGGGCGAGCTCGTAAGCGCCGCCATCGTCTGCAAAGATGACTTTGACACGAAAGCCTTAAATGCCTGGATGCGCGAGCAAATGCCTGCTTATAAAACCCCTCGGGCTTACCACCGTTTGGCAGAATTGCCTCGAAACGCGATGGGAAAAGTCACGAAAAAAGATGTTGTTAACCTAATCAAAAACTAATATGCTATTACGCGGAGTTGCCTTATTAGCCGCCTGTTTCGTTGCAGGCCAAATCCTGGGGGAAACCCTCGGTCGTTTCTTGGGCATCCAAGCAAACGTAGGAGGTGTCGGATTTGCGATGCTTTTCCTTATTTTATCCCAAAATGAGCTCGAAAAACGCGGCCTCTTCCACCTCGAAATGGGTGAGGGCGTACACTTTTGGTCCAAAATGTACATCCCCATCATCGTGGCCATGTCCTCCGTTCAAAACGTCCGCGTCGCCTTCTCTAACGGCATGCTCGCACTTTTGGCAGGCATCATCCCCGTCATCGCCTGCCTCGCCTTAATGCCCCTTTTATCTAAACTAGCGCCCAAAGACTAATGGAATACATCATCACCTTCCTCGACAAAAATGGCCTAGTCTTCGCATTTCTAGTTACGGGCCTCATCATGTATTTTTCCGAGTGGATCTCCAAAACCCTCACCCGCAACAAAATCCCAGGCTCCGCCATCTCCATCTTCATGGGCTTGGTTTTGGCCTATTTCGCTGGCCTTGAAACCCTGGGCAAAAAAGGCATTGCCGACCTTCCCGGATTCTCCGGCTTTGAATTGATGGGAGGCCCCATGTTCCGCGACTTCGCCATCGTCTCTACCGCCATGGGCGCCAGCTTTGCCATCATCAAAAAGACGGGTCCTGTCGGAATTTTGTCCCTATTCTTAGGGGTCATCATCTCCTTTTTATCGGGTGTCATTATTGCCTATGCCTTAGGAATCACAGATGCCGAAAGCCTCACCACCATCGGTGCCGGTGCATGCACTTTCGTAGTAGGGCCTGTGACTGGAACTGCTTTAGGAGCGAGTTCGGATATCATCGCCATCAGCATCGCTGCTGGCGTAGTAAAATCTATTTTGGTAACTATTGTAACCCCTTTAATCGCACCCTACATCGGTTTGAAGACACCACAATCGGCGATGATTTTTGGCGGACTCATGGGAACCACCAGCGGTACTGCGGCTGGTCTTGCTGCTACAGATCCTAAACTAGTACCTTATGGTGCGATGACTGCTACTTTCTATACGGGATTGGGATGTTTGCTGTGTCCGTCGGTGTTGTATTTTATTATGCGAGCGATTCTATAAGATTCTATAAAAAGAAAGCACAAAGCATAAAGCACAAAGAATAAAGTTGGAGTCCCCGCAGGGGACAAGTATAGTGATTGAATGGTAAATGTGTTTTCCGGACTCTTTGATTAAGCTGTAGGCGACTAAATCGCGGAGCGATGACATGAGTAAACCTAGATCAACGTTTATTCTTTGTGCTTTTTGCTTTGCTCTTTGGAGCTGCGCAGCAGCGACCCATTGACTAAATCGCACGGCGATGACCAGGACGTAGTCGACTAAGTCACGAAGTGACGACCACGGCCCCCCACGCCGCCTAAGCGCATAAAAAATGGGCGACAGAAACTGCCACCCAATCTTTATTCTTTATGCTTTGTGCTTTATGCTTTTAATTTTTCGCTTTGCGAAAAATTAAAGGTTTCTCTTCTTCAATTCACTTACCGCAAAGTCAGCTGCACGAGCTGTCATCGCCATGTAAGTTAAGGAAGGATTCACACAAGAAGCAGACGCCATTACCGCACCATCCGTCATGAAAACGTTTTTCACATCGTGTATTTGGTTGTGACTGTTAACAATCGAGTTCTTCACCGACGTACCCATACGAGCCGTACCCATTTCGTGAATACCTAAACCGATGTGTGTACCTTGTTTGTTGTACGCGTTGATGTTTTTGAAACCAGCCGCTTCTAGCATGTTGGCAGCCTCGTTCATCATGTCCTCGCGCATTTGGATTTCGTTTTGGCCAAATTCCGCAGAGAATTCCAATACTGGCAAACCCCACTTATCTTTTTGATTGCTTAAAACGAAACGGTTCTCTGGATTAGCCAGAATTTCGCCAAAACCTCCAAAACCAACTGTCCACTGACCTGGGTGTGTTAAGCTCTCTTTGAACTCAGCACCAAAGCCATCGGCTCCCACGCCACGGCCCCAACCTTCGCGGCTCGCGCCACCTTGGTATCCGAAACCGCGTGAATAAGCACGCTTGTCTTTACCCCAGTTTGAGAAACGAGGAATATATAAACCATTCGGACGATTTCCGAACATATAATCTTTTTCGAAACCTTCTACCGTCGCACTAGCACCCGCACCTAAGTGGTGATCCATGATGTTACGGCCTAATTGATCTGAATCATTTCCCATACCGTTTTGGTAACGAGCTGACTTAGAGTTCATTAAGATCGAAGTAGATTGGATAGCACCTGCGTTAACGAAGATGATTTTGGCAAAATATTCTTTCGACTCCATCGTGTTTTGATCGATCACACGAACGCCTTTTGCTTTTTGAGTCGCCTCATCGTAGATGATTTCTGCTGCAATCGCGTTGTGAACCATCGTTAAACGACCTGTGCGCATCGCTGCTGGCAAAGTCGCCGAAAGTGACGAGAAGTAAGCGCCGTATGGACAACCACGCATACATTTATTACGGAAGTTACATGAAGAACGACCTATATCTGTCTGCTGTTTTCCAGGGTTGGTTAAGTGCGCCACACGACCTACGGTTACGGGGCGGCCTAATTTCTTATTTACTGCATTCTTGAAGTGAACCTCCGGAGCAGTCATCTGCATCGCTGGTTGGAATTCACTATCTGGTAAAACGTCTAAGCCTTCTGCCTGACCTGAAATACCTGCAAATTTCTCTACATACGAATACCAAGGAGCTAAATCATCGTATTTAATCGCCCAAGGAGTACCGATTCCCTCTTTTTCGTTCGCTAAGAAATCCTCGCGGTTCCAACGATACGTTTGGCGACCCCATAATAAAGATTTACCACCTGTGTGGTAAGCGCGGGTCCAATCGAAACCACCTCTTTTTTCGAGGTAAGGATTTTGTTTATCATTTTCGAATAAGTAGCGATGCTCCTCATTAGGAGTATATCCTGTACGCATTCCTGCCCAGTATTCCTCTGCTGCCATATTCGTAGGACGACCACGGTGATCAAATTCCCATGGGTTTTTCATCGCAGTTTCATAACCCTCGATGTGCTTGATCTCGCGACCACGCTCTAAAACGGCTACTTTTAAGCCCTTTTCTGTTAATTCTTTTGCAGCCCAACCTCCGGAAATACCTGATCCGATGACGATTGCGTCAAATGTTTGGCCTTTAATTGCATCTATATTCAGATTCATTTTCTTCTAATTTTTCAGATTAATAAGCGAAAGATTTTTGAGTCGGTTTCATGTCCGTAATCAACTCAAATTTGCCAGGAACGGGCTCGTAAACGAAGGATGCTTGAATTCCTTTTTCGGAAGTGTAGTATCCTAAAAGCGTTAATTCCTTCATTAATCTCCAGAATGGAACGCCGTTAGCGCCTTCTAATGTGTCCTTGTCAATGTTATCACCCACTTTGATTTTCTTCTGAGAAAAGCTCTTCATTAAATCTTTCGTGTTAGCTTCCAATAGTTTTAGCATGGCTACCTGACCTGCCGCTGATTGTCCTAAGAAATCAGCTTTAACTAAGTCGTTCGTCCCTTTTAAAAAGCTGTATTGCTCTGTTTTTTTGTAGCAATCTTGTAACATCAACTCGATGAAAGCAGGAACACCTGCATCGATAGCGCCTGGGGTAGACGTTCTTGGAATAATATGTTCAGCGACTGCTGAAACGATTTTGCGTTGCACATCTGTTAGGCTGAAATCAGCTGCAATGATGGAGCTCTTGCCGTTTCTCACATCCATAGCCATTAAGGTAGGAGCTGTGAAAGCACCCCCTAATAACAACGCGATTTGAGAGATGGCATCTCTTCTTTTCATCATGGTATTTATTGTTAAATTGTTCTAGGTATTCGCCTAAAATGAGGCAGAAAACAAATTTAATGACATTCTTCATTATTCAAGGGCAAAATGTAATTTTTTTGTTAAATTTCTTTCATGAATAAACGTACTTTCCTAAAAGCCTGCACTCTTTTAGGGGCATCAGCACCCTGGTTTTCATATGCCAAAACCCAAACAGCCCAATCACTTGCTTCTGATGAAGATTTTTGGGAAGGAATTCGGGGTGGATACAAACTAAGACCAGACTATATCAACTTAGAAAGTGGCTATTATAACATGACTCCAGAGGCAACTTTGGAAAAATACTTCCAACACATCCTCGAAGTCAACGCGCAAGGCGCGTATTACATGCGGACGGTGCAATTTGACAATAAAAAACGGATTGCAGCGCGTTCGATTCCATCATTCGGCTGATCCCACTAAATCTTGTGCGATTGCAAACGTGGGAATCGAAGGCATCAAACCGGCTCTTTTAGCCGAACGCCTGATGAAAGAATACAAGATTTTTACCGTCGCCATCGACGGAGGAAACATCCACGGTTGTAGAATTACTCCCAATGTCTTCACGACATTAAAAGAACTCGATGTCTTGGTGAAGGCGATTACCGAATTAGCAAGCTAACGGGGGATTTGACGAAAATGTCTTGATGCAAGTCTGTGAGCGAACCATTCGCGTCGTTGAAGGAGAAGACCTGCACACGGTCTTCCTCTTGACTCGCTACTAACACAAATTTACCTGAAGGATCGAACGTGAAGTTGCGGGGAATTTTGGCGACGTTTTGGTGGAATACGCGGGTTAGTTTCCCATCAGCTTCGATCTTAAATACCACCACTTGATTACTCGAAATGCGGTTAGAGGCAATGAGCCATTTGCCGTTCGGCGAAAGGTGAATATCTGCGGAGCCTTTCACTTTAACCGCCGAAGTATCCGCTGGAATGCTTTGGATCTTTTTTAGTTCTATGCCGTTAACCGAAAACACGTCTACATCTGAACTCAATTCATTTAGTAAATAGGCACGATTGCCTTTCGCATTAAAGCGAATGTGGCGAGGTCCGTTGCCGGGGGTTAGGGCGATTTCTGAGCGACTTTCTTCTAAAAGCCCGCTCTCTAATATCCTCTGCGCATAGATTTTATCCGAGCCTAAATCGGTTACGAATAAGGTGTTTTGATCGGGAGAAAGGGCGACCATGTGGGCGTGGGCGCTGTTTTGGCGGTCTTTGTTTACGCTGGATCCCTGGTAGGCGATGTATTGGGCTAGAGGCTTGAGTCTCCCGGACACCGTTTGAAATACACTCACACTTCCGCCAGAATAATTCGCGGTGTAGAGCGTTTTTGATTTTTCGCGGTAAAGAATAAAGCAGGGGTGATCACCGCGGCTTAATTCGGTATTAATAGCCTTGTATTTCCCATCGCGCAATTGAAAAGAGGAAACGCTCGCCTTGCCGTCGCCTTCTTCAGAAACCGAGAACAAATAATTCCCAGAAATAGCCTGATAGGAAGCTTGTGGTACAGTTAAGGGATAAGATTTTGTTGCTGTTCCTGTTTTGGCAGCCCAGTTAAATACCTCGATGCCCGGGTTACCTTTGGACGTATACGAACCAATAATCAGTTGCGGAAGGAGTAAAATCGTGCTCAAAGTCATATGGCTGGAGGGATTAATTTATAGACAACGGGAGTGACGATGCGGGATAGGAGGGTGGAGCTAATTAGTCCGCCGATCATCACGATTGCAAGGGGTGAAATGAGCGGATTAATCGAAATGGCGATTGGAATAAGGCCGCCTATCGCCGTCAAAGTCGTCAAAATAATCGGTAAAAAACGAACTTCGCCGGCCTCACGGATGGCTTGCTCCATCGGCATACCTTCGGCCCTCAATTGGTTGGTAAAATCAACCAACAAGATGGTATTTTTCACCTCGATTCCAGCTAGAGCAATCAGTCCCACGGTGGCGACAAAGGAAAGCGGAATACCCGTTACCCAAAGTGCTAACAAGGCCCCCACAATGCCTAATGGAATAACTGAAAGCACAATAAGCGTACTTTTGAAGGTACCGAATTCCAAAATTAACACAGCCACAAAGAAGAAAACGGTCACTAAAATGATCGTCCCAAAACCACTAAAACTCTCATTCGCGCTCTCCACTTCTCCCCCCATTTCGAAATGGTATCCGGCTGGCAAGGCAATCTTAGCCAGGTTTTTCTCTGTCTCTGCGATGACCTCATTATTCAAAAAGCCTTTCTCGACGAAAGAGCTCACCGAAACCAAGCGATTCTTATTCAAGTGGCTAATGCTGACCGGAGAGGTCTGCAAGCGTTTTGTCGCTACTTGACTCAGCGGAATCGCCGTTCCTTGCACGTTATTCACATAGAGATTATCAAATACTTCCAGGCTCGGATGCTTTGGATGTGGTTTAGAAACCACAATCGCATATTCTTTGCCTTCTTTATCAGTCATTTTTCCCAAATCAAAACCCGCTACTACTAAGCGAATCATTCGGTCGATAGTCACGGTTGGAATGCCCAGCATACTTGCTTTTTCCTTGTCGATGTCGAATTTGATATCAGATTTTAAATTTTTTAGGGGATTTTTGACGTAAATCGTTCCCTTCGTTTCTTTCAGCATCGTTTCGACGCGGCTGGCGATTTGGCGTAAGGTGTCTACATTATCTCCTAAAATACGTACCTCTATGGGTGCTACCACTGGCGGACCTTGTTCGAAGTTTTTCACTTCGATAGTCGCAGCAGGATAATTCGTGTATTTCGTGCGCAGTTTTTCGATGAGGTTGATCTTTTCTTCGACGCTTACTTCTTCCTGCAATTGAATGAAAAGATTTCCGTAATCCGTCCGATCGTTCAAAGGAATAGCATTATAGTATATCCGAGGATTTCCTTTGCCCACGTTTGCAGAAACATATTTTACTTCCGGAAGCTTGCGCAAATCGCTTTCGATCAGTTTGGAAACCGAATCCGTATAGGCCAAATTCGACTGCAAGGGACTGAAAATATTCACCATAAACTGTGGCTTTTCAGACGCCGGGAAAAGGCTAAAACCGACTACGGGGAATAACCGTAAAGAAGCAACAAAAATGACAAGAGCAAACAGCAATGTCGTTTTAGGACGTTGAATCGCCCAATCTAATAAGCGAGAATAGGAACCCGAAATAAGCTTTTTTAACAAACGCATAAACAGATTTCCCTCGGGATTTCCCTGATGCGATTTCAGGATGCGGCTCGACAAAAACGGCACCACCGTTAGGGACACTACTAGGGAAGCCACGATACAGAAAATCACCGCCATCGGTAGACTGCGGATGAATTCGCCAGATGCTTCCGGTAAAAATACTAAGGGCAAAAAGGCGATAATCAAGGTCACTGTGCAACCTAAAACGGCCATCCCGATCTGATTCGTCGCTTTTAGCGTTGCATCTAGACGACTGTGGCCCTCGCGCATCCAGCGTTCAATATTCTCCACCACCACGATGCTGTCATCCACTAAAAGACCCAGGGCGACGACTAAACCCACAATACTCAACTGATTCAGGCTATAGCCCATTAAATTTAGAATGATAATTCCGATCGCAAGGGAAAGCGGGATCGAAATCATTACGATGGATGCCGCGCGTAATCCCAAAGGCAATAAGGTTAGCGCCACTAATAAAATCGCGATAATAAAGTCCTTCATTAAGCCACTCAAGCGTGTATTTACGTTTTCCGCTTGGTCGAAATTGACGACTAAATCTATGTTCTTAGGGAGCGTCTTTTTAAACGCCGCAATGACAGGCTGGTAGGCTTCCTGGGTTTTAGCGATGTTCTCGCCGGATTTTTGGGCGGCGGAGATGAACAGACAGCGGTTTTGATTTAGACGGGTGATGTGATTTTCGGGGGCATAGTCAAAATAGACTTGTGCAATGTCCTTTAGAAACACATTTTTCCCCTGGTAGGAGAACACAATCGTATTTTTAATCTCATCGATGTTCTGGTAATTCCCCGAAGTCAGGATATTATAGGACTTCGAGTTCTCCACAATACTTCCGCCGGGAATGTTGGCGATTTCACTTTGGATCGCTTGCAAAACACGGTCTGGTGAAACCTGCATTTGCGCCATTTTTTCGATGTTTAAATCGATCTTCACCTGTGATTCCGGTAATCCAGAAATGGTCACTTTCTTTAAAGTCGTCACCTTCTCTAAATCTTCCTGAAGTCGTTCGGCGGTAGATTTTAATACGTCCAAAGACGCATTATTCGATATCAGCGCCATCTGCAACACGTTCGTGCCGGAAGGCGTCGCTTTTTGCGCCTCGAGCCGGATCACCTCTTTAGGCAGATCCCCTTTGATGCTATTCAATTCGCGGACGATTTCGGAGTATTTCTCGTCGACCACTACACCATATTTATAATACACCGCGAACACGGCTAAACCATCACTGATCGTCGTGTTGATCTTGCGCACATTCTCCAATTCGTAGAGTCTTTTCTCCACGGGTTTCACCACCAATTCCTCCATATCTTCTGGACTCGTTCCTGGATAAACCGCAATAATAGGGAATTGCGGGGCATTCATGTCCGGATCCTCTGCCCGTGGCATGGTCATAATCGTGACAACACCCACGACCACGACCATCAGGAACATGGTCAAGGTAAACTGGTAATTTTTTACCGCGTAATTAGCTATTTTCATGATTAGCGGACGATTTTAATGGCTGAACCTGCATCTAAATAGGCATTTCCGCTCGTGATGAGTGATGTTGCGTTTTCCAAACCAGCGGAAACAAATACCTTCCCGTGGTCAATACTCGAGATCTGAATCTTCACTTTCTCCGCCTTTTTTCCATCTTTTGTGATGAAAACATAGCCTTCTGTCGCGTTTCCATCTAATATCGCATCGTATGGAATCACCCAGGATTTTATCTGCTTCCGCGGACTAATCTTCGCTTTCCCAAAAAGCCCCGCCGCCAGCTGCGCTGTCGGCGCACCACTCATGCGCAAACTCACCCACAGCGTCCCCGTCACCGGATCCACTCCCTCGGATTTTGCTAAGACAGAACCGCTATATTTTTCTCCGGCCACTGCATCCAACGTAATTTCCGCCGGATCCCCCGCCTGCGTTGCCGCCCAGTCTCGGTCGCTCAACCCTACCTTTAACACCCAATTTCCTTTGTTCGCTCCGTTCATTAAAACGACCGGAGTTCCGGGTCCCACTACCTGGCCATCGTTCGCTAATTTCTTTAATACAAAACCGGATTTTACGGCTCTAATTTCGGCATAGCTTTGGTTAAACGCACCGGCATTATAGGCCTGTTGTGCGATCTCTAGGCCGGTTTTAGCATTTTGAAATTGCTCCAAAGTCGCCACGCTGTCACGGTATAAATTCTTCGCTCTCGCGTGATCGCGTTGCGCTTTATCAAGCATGATTTGCGCTTGCTGCACCTGTGCTTTTATTTCGGTGAGATTTAGACTCGCTAATAGCTGACCCGCTTTCACGGCGTCGCCTTCTTTGACAAACACGTGTTGAATCACGCCGCCGATTTTGAAACCTAAATAGGTCTCATCTTCGGTCGTGAAGACGCCAGAAGCCTGAATGGGGCGGGTGATGGATTCTTGTTGCAAGGAAATTACCGAAACGGGGATCACGTCGCTGGTCACCGCTGCGGCTTCTTTTTTCTTCGAAGAACAAGCGGAAAATACCGTGATGAGGGAAATGAGTAGGCAGATCTTTTTCATTATAAAGGGTAGCTAGCGGCTTCGCGCTCGTAAGCGGCGGCGGCGATTAATACGTTGAATTGTTTTAATTGGTAGTTGATTTGGGCGTTCATCCATTGATTTCTGGCGTCCACCGTTTCTAAATAGGTGCTCACGCCTTCTTTATAGCCCTTTTCGATTAAGCGTAAATAAGCGGAGGCTGCCTCGTAAGATTTCGTGGAGGCCTGAAAACTGATAAGCGAAGATTGTACGTTTTTCTGTGCGATCTCGGTGGCCATATTGAATTGCTTCGTGCTTAGATCCAAGGTGTTTTTCGCCGAGGCAATATCTAATTGCGTCTGTTTCACTTTGTATAGGTTACGTTTTCCGGAGAAAATGGGAATGTCCATTTGAAGCCCTAGGAAATAGTAGCCACTTTTTGAGCTGATGTTATTCAAAGTAGACTGCGATCCTAAATTCACGAATCCATTTAATTTAGGCAGGTAGAAGGACTCGTTCATTTTCAAAACGGTCTCTTGGATGTTAATCGATTTAGAAAGCAAGGATAATTCCTCCCGAACACCGGGCGCGACAGAGTAGACCCCAGCCACCGCTTTCTCCACTTCGAAATCGATGCGGATTTCAGAACGCAATTCACGGTTCAATAAGAAATTGAAATAATATTGAGCCGCCTGATTTTGCTTTACAGCATCAGCGATTTGAGCCTGAATCGTGGCAATCTCACTGTCTGAGCGTAATAAATAGGCGGGTAAACCTTTTCCATTTGCTAGCAATTTTTCATTCACCTTTTTGCCCTCTAGTGCGAGATTAAGGCTGTTTTCGTAGACTTTCACTAAACCCAAGCTGAGCAAGTAGTTATAGTAAGCCGTCTTTATTTGCTTCACTAATTCGCGCTTATACAGAGTTGCGTCTTCGCGTTGAAGGCTGAGCGTTTGTTCCTGGATTTGCTTGTTGTAGCTGATGTCTTTGTTGTATAAAGGCATTGTGGTCTGCACCTTCACATCGTAGAAATCGCGGGGGAAGAAATTCGTTTCTACGTTTGAAATCTGCGGGAAGGCGGTGCTTTTCGTCAATGCGTTTAGTGTCGAATACACCGGATTTAGCAAATCGCCTACCGGGAAAGCGATGCTACGACCTCCTTCACCACTTTGGTAGCCCCCTTGGAAGGCGACGCTAGGTTGGTAGAGGCTTTGGGCGGTTTTCAAGGCAATCATCGCTTTTTCCACTTGAATGTTTTTCTGTTGCAGCGTGATGTTCTGCTGAAAGGCCGTGGCGACGTATTCGTCGAGGACGGACTTTTGGCCATATAAAGGCAGGGCAAATAATAAAAACAAATATTTCATCTTAGGCTTTTTTCATTGTTTTCAATAACCAATCTAATGACTCGTGCATCGTCTTTTCGACATCTTCAGCGGGAACTAATTTATCTAGACGCTGACGAATGGCGAGGGAAACCAGGCCGTGCACCATGCTCCAAACCGCCATCGCCACCGTTTCCACTTTGGCAGGAACTAAAACACCCTTATCCATCGCATCTTGAACGATCATTTTTAAAGCTTCCAGTGCCTGATCACCGCTCGACCAGCCCGCACCCATTTCAATCAAAGCAGCCATAGGCGCCTCTTGAATGAACATTAAATCATAATATTCCGGATTTTCTAGGCCAAAATTCAAGTAATTCACGCCCATCTGGTGCAGCCTTTCGATGGGATCGTTGATGAGTCCGAGCGCTATATTATGCTCCAGCATTTTCTTAAATCCCGACTCGCAGCAATAAAACAGGATCTCATTTTTGTCCTTAAAATACAGGTAGAGCGTCGTAGGGCTATATTGAACGCGTTCGGCAATCTTCCGAACGGACACTTTACTGAAGCCCTCCTCCACGAATAATTTCATCGATTCGTCTAGGATCAAGGACCGAACCTCCTGTTTTTGTTTCTCTTTTCTGGCGACTATTCCCATTATTTTTTAATTACAGCGTAAATATAATTAACAGTGTTAAGTTTTCAAAATTTAGTATTTTGCATCAAATCCAAAAACTATGAAAATTGACTTTATCCATAAAATCCAGCACATCGGAATTCCCGTTCACTGCATGGAAATCTCCATACCCTTCTACGAGCGCCTTGGTTTCGAAAATGTGATGGAATCCCCCTTTGAATTTGACGGTGGTTTTGGGACCTGCGTGATGATGAAAAATCACGAGGTAATCGTGGAGTTATACCAAATGCCGGAAAAGCAATTAGCCGAAATCAAACAACGCAAAGCCGGTCATATCGATCATTTTGCTATCGATGTCAAGGATGTCGATTATGCTTTTGAGGCCTTGAAGCAGGCAGGATTTGAGATTGTAGAGAAGGAGCCTACGTTCTTGGCTTTTTGGAAAAACGGAACACGCTTCTTTAATGTGAAAGGCCCGAACGGCGAGACTATTGAATTCAATCAAATACTCTAAAAGAAAAAGGCGAACCACTGGTCCGCCTTTTTGCCCCTTAATCTTTCACTATGTAATTTCAATGAGGTTTAGTTCATGGCGATAATATCGCGCTTCACTTCTGTTTTAATCGTAAATGATTTAGAAGACAATACGTTTTTGTGGATATCTAACACGACCATACGGTAGTTGCCATCCGATAATCCAGCCAAATTGAACAATTTCTTCGTTGCGATCGCTTCCTTGTGAATCTCGTTATTTTCTCCATCGTAGATAAGTACCGTTGCACCCGCCTTTGCTTGTACAGATACCATGTATTTTAATTTACCGACAGATTCGATGTTCACAGGAAGTGATAATTCTGCTCCAGTAGCGGCAGAAGCGACAGACAGGTTTGCTGCGAATAAGAAGGCAGCGACAAAGTACTTTTTCATAAATGCTTGAATTAAAATCTTAGGCGGAATTATTTCCGTTTGATGTCCCAAAACTACCGCTTTCCAATCCCCCGCAAATTAACCCTATGTTAAATTTAATTTTTCTAAGAAAGTTCTTCCATAAAAAATGCAAAAACTTGAAATTGTGCTATAAAAAAGTCTAAAAACGGCTAATTTTCTAAGAAAAATAGATATGTTATCGAATTGTTAACTAATCTGACTTTGGTTTAACAATTTCATAACACTTTCCTAATAAATACGTAATCCCACACTTTTAGGTAAGAGGTACTTTTGTGATGAAAAAAATCACCAGTATCAAAACTTTTATGAAATCAGTTTTCAAGTTAACCAACCTTATCATTTTATTCTTTACGCTTTCAACAGCGGCATTAGCGCAAGAAGGAACCCTTCGTGGTACCATTAAGGACGCAAAAACAAAAGAAGACATCATCGGAGCTACCATCTTAGTGCAAGGCATTAACAAAGGCGCTGCAACAGACATTAACGGGTTTTTCTCGTTCGCTAAACTTCCAGTAGGATCTTATTCTTTAAAGATTTCCTATGTAGGATACGATTCTAAAATTTATGAAGGAGTTAAAGTAGAAGCAGGTCAGGTAACTGATTTGAACTTAGACATTCAAGAAACTAGCTCTACTTTAGCTGAAGTAAAAGTCGTAGCACAACGCTTAACGAACACGGAAGTTTCGGTTATCTCAGAAATCAAAGCATCCCAATTAGTCGTAAGTGGTATCTCAGCCGCGCAAATCACTAAGACTTTAGACCGTACAGCGGCAGAAGTAGTGAAGCGTGTTCCGGGTGTTACTATTTTCGGAGAGCGTTTCATTAACATTCGTGGTCTTAACGAGCGTTATAACACAGTACAATTGAACAACGCCTTTGCTCCATCGATGGAGACAGACGTTCGTTCTTTCTCATTCGATATCATTCCAGCCGGCCAAATCGACCGCATCTTAGTTTTCAAATCTCCTTCAGCAGAAATTCCAGGTGAATTCGCAGGTGGTGTAGTAAAAATCTTTACGAAGTCGATTCCAGAAAATAATTATTTAACTCTAGATGTTTCTAGCTCTTATAGAGAGGGAACAACAGGCGAAAAATTCTATTCAACTAAAAATGCTAATTTATCTTGGACGGGTTTTGACCAAGGGTATTTTGATTTGCCTAAATCTTTTCCTGCATCTAGATCTGCACTAATTGGATCATCTCCAGCCGGATTAGATGTAATAGGATCATCTTTAAAGAACAATTGGTTACCTGTTCAATCAAATGCATTGCCAGACTTGAGAGCATCTTTAGCGGGAGGTCTGAAATTTAATTTAGGCGGAACAAAAATCGGAAATGTAACAGCCATCAACTTTTCAAATACTCGTTCGATTTTTAAGATGGAGCGTAATGATTGGGGATACTCACAAATTGGTACTACAGGCCAACCTGACGAAGTTTTTACATTCGTTGATAATCAATTCACAAACGCTCTTCGCGTAGGTATTTCTCACAACTGGTCTGCTAAATTGCCTGGTGGTTCTGTATTAGAATTTAAAAATTTATTTAATCAACTAGCAAATACCCAATACATACAGCGCGAAGGTTTTGACAATGGTTCTCAATGGGATATTCGTTCTTTTGACCAAGTTTTCCGAGGTATTTATACGGGTCAATTAACAGGTCGCTACGAGTTTCAGGATGGTACATTAAAAACAGATTGGATGGTTGGTTATAACTCAGCCTATAGAAATCAACCTGATTATAAGCGTTTCCGTTATAATACAGGGGGTGCTAATATTAGTTTATTCATCCCCAATGGTGCTGCTCAAACCTTCCTATTAGGGCGTACGTACATTAATTTGGATGAGTATTCCTATACTGGGGCTTGGAATTTAATCAAAAAAATAGCCGTCGGTTCTAAGGAATCAGGTAAGGAGTTGGAATTTAAGACAGGCTTGTTTTATGAGGATAAAGCTAGAAATTTTGGAGCACGTAACTTAGGGTATGTCAAATCAACGCCTACTTTCCAAACCACTTTACCTATTGATCAATTATTTAATCCACAAAATTTTAATTCTTCTACAGGAATCAAAATAGATGAGCAAACAAATCCCAATGATTCCTACAAGGCAACAAATAATTTAATTGCAGCGTACGCCTCAGCAAACTACGCTTTAGGGAAGAAGTTTAATGTAATTGCTGGTGTTCGTGCTGAGCAGAATAGTCAAAAATTAAATTCAGCTGACTTGGTGGGTAAGGCGATCAACTATGACAACACACGATTAGATTTATTGCCATCAATGAACCTAACCTATAACTTCTCGGAGAAATCACTTCTTCGTTTAGCTTATGGTAAGACATTGAATAGACCTGAATTTAGAGAGCTTGCTCCTTTTTCTTTCTATGATTTCGTAAATAATAGAACGGTATCAGGTAATCCTACTTTAAAGAACGCAGATATTCAAAACTTTGATTTCCGTTATGAATTCTATCCTACTCCTTCTGAGTTAATTAGCATTGCAGCATTCTATAAGGACTTTACTAATCCAATTGAGGTAGTTTTTGCTTCAGGGGCAAATCCAATACTTAATTTCTCTAATGCTAAATCAGCTTATTCAACAGGTCTAGAAGCAGAGTTTAGAAAGAACTTAAACGTTACAAGTCCGTCTTCGTTTTTAGGTAAAACTAGTTTAGTGTTTAACGGTACGTATATTTTCAGTAGAGTTAAGTTAGAGGATGGTGTTGCAAAAGATCAATCGGATAATCGTCCATTGCAAGGTCAATCCCCTTACATCATTAATGCTGGGGTGAATTACAATGATTCGAAGCGTGGCTTACAAGTCAACTTTAATTACAACGTCATTGGTAAACGCATTTTCGCGGTAGGTAACAACTTTGGTTCACCATATCCTGATTGGTATGAAATGCCTAGAAACGTGATTGACTTTAATTTCTCTAAAGAGATTTCTAAAACGATTATGATTAAAGGAGGGGTAACGGATTTATTAAACCAGGATAATTATATCCTACAGGATGGTAACCAAGATAATAATTTTGATAAAGGGAAAGATCAAATCATCCAGTCTTATGCACCGGGTCGTGTGATCTCATTAGGTATCGTCATTTCACCATTTGCAAACTAATAATTTAAATTTTAAACAACTATCTAAAAATTAATTCAAATGAAACTTTTACAAACATCTATGTTTAAGGTTTTCGCTGTTTTAGCCGTTTGCGCGGTTACATTAACAGGATGCCAAAAAGAAGAGGAAGTATTCCCTCTACCTACCGTTAGTTCTTCAGGAACATTAGCGGGTATTATCGGTGCAACCGTGCAAGTGAAGGCAACTATCAATGCGCCTGCAGGTATCAAGTCTATCACAGTTTTAAAGAACGGTGCTGCTTTTGATTCTAAAGTTTTAGCTGGCGAAAAAACGTATGAGTACATCAAGGATTACGTAATTGATGGTACTGCAGGATCTGCGGTTAACTTTACTATTCAAGTAACAGATAACAAGAACCAAGTTTCTTCATTAGTAGCTATTCCAGTTACAGTTTCTGCTATCCCTCCTAAGACAATTGTGGAAGTAGAAGGTGTTATCGAAGGTAACGTGACTTGGACTGCTAACAAAATCTACCGTTTGAAGGGTTATGTACGTGTAGGTGAAGAAGCAGTTTTTGGTACAATTACTAAAACTGGTGTTTTGACTATTGAAGCAGGAACAGTAATTATTGGAGATAAGGGAACTAAAGGTACATTAATCGTACAACGTGGTTCTAAGTTGATCGCTAATGGTACTGCATCAGCGCCGATCGTATTTACATCTGCTGAAGGTGTAGGTAGCCGTGCTCCAGGAGATTGGGGTGGAGTTGTTATTTGTGGTAAAGCACCAAACAACTTAACTGGTACAATTGAATTAGAAGGTGGTTACAAAGGTTTCCATGGTGGTACAGCTTCAGACGACAATTCAGGTTCAATGAAATATGTACGTATCGAGTACGCCGGTATTCCATTGAATCCAAACCAAGAGATCAACTCATTAACGATGGGTTCAGTAGGTTCAGGTACTACATTAGAGTATATCCAAGCTTCTTTTGGCTTAGATGATTCATTCGAGTGGTTTGGTGGAACGGTAAATGCAAAATACTTAATCGCATATAAAGGTACAGATGATGACTTTGATGTAGATAACGGGTATGTAGGAAACGTTCAATTTGGTTTAGGATACCGTGATGGTAACTTAGCGGATGCCTCTGGATCGAATGGTTTTGAAGTAGATAATAATTCAGCAGGAGATGGTGCAACACCTTTTACAGCTGCAACTTTTGCTAATATTTCTATTATTGGAGCTAAAGGAACGTCTTCATCTTATTTAGATAATAACTTCCAAAACGGTGCTCAATTACGTCGTAATAGCAAATTGAAAGTTTACAATACGTTTATTACAGGTTACCCTACCGGTTTATATATTGATAGCCAAAAAGGTAGCGCAAAAACGAATGCAGCAAACGGTGATATAGTAGTTAAAAACGTTGTTATTGCTGGTACTTCTGGTTGGGGAACGTCTGGATTCACTTCATTAAACGCTAACATTTATGGTTTTGGTGTTGCTGTTGCTGATGAAGAGCAAATCGCTAAAACTAGTGCTACTGGTACTGTAGCTACTAAGCCAATTGAAATTGGTGCAGGTGTTACCGCAACAGCATGGTTTAATGCAATCGCAGGAAACAAAGTTCTTGGTACTACGGCTAACACAGGTATTTCATCTGCTCTTTGGTCAGCTCGTCCTACGTTAACTTTAACTGCGGGTGGTTCTGAGTCATTAATTGGAACAGCTCTACCTACTTTAACAGGTATGACTGCTACAGATTATATTGGAGCATTTAATGCTACAGATTGGACTGCAGGTTGGGCTGAATATTCTCCTAACTCAGTACTTTATATCAAATAGTAAGTCTTTGATTAAAGGTCGTGTAGAGAATTTCTACACGACCTTTTTTACACACCAATGAAAAAAATACTCGCACCAATATTCATCAGTTTATTTATTTTTTCTGCTTGTCATTCGAAGGATGAAGCCGAATATTATTTCTCGGATGCTGACCGAGATACCTTATTAACTAATGTGATTACCTACGTTTCAGAAAGTGCAACTTATGCAAACGTTGACACGAGGTTTCAAAAAAAATTTAGAGTAGAATACGTCAGTCGTTTACCACTCTATCATTTTGTCAAATTGACCAAATCAGATAATGGTGACTGTTATTTTTTGCTAAGCAGACCGGTAGCTAATTCGAAAGAATTACGTCGCGGAGTGGTCGGTAAATTCAATTTAAAAGAGGGGAGTTTACAGCCCGAAAACTTTGAGGAAGTGGTTAACACGCCTCATTTCACCGAAGAGTTAGTGACGGAACGCGGATCATTCTTATTTAGAGAATTAATGAAGAAGGGGAAATTAGACGAATATTTATCCATGGAACATTATGTAGAATGGCCGGATAAGTATTTGAAATACGATAAACAAAAAAAGACTTGGGTTTCGACCGGAGCTTTGTAAAGATAATATATTGGTGTAATACAGAAAATGCTGAGGAGATTCTCCCCAGCATTTCTTGTTTTATTGATTTGATAATCTGCACATTATTCCAGCTTTATTTTAGCTGTTTAAATTTGTGGGATAAGGGTAGCTATATAAACGAAAAGCTATTTAACAATTCCTTAACATTGAATTTGGTTTAGAAGTGTACCTTAGTAAATTGAGTTTTATATATAATACTAGTTTTATGTTCGGATTAGATCCTACGTTGTTCTTCCTACTTTGTTTCTGTCTATTAGCCGCATGTGCTTTTGAATTTGTGAATGGTTTTCACGATACAGCGAACGCCGTAGCGACTGTTATATATACGCATTCCTTGCGTCCTACGCAGGCAGTTGTTTGGTCAGGATTCATGAATTTTATTGGTTTATTAACCGGTGGGGTCGGGGTGACGATGAGTATTATTGGATTACTCCCCACGGAGTTACTCGTCGATACAAATGTCTACCATTCCATGGCGATGGCGCTTTCTCTCTTGATTTCAGCGATTTTATGGAACTTAGGAACCTGGTATTTTGGTATTCCAGCTTCTAGTTCACATACCTTAATCGGTTCTATTATTGGCGTAGGATTAGGCCATACGCTTTTGCGAGAGGCCTCTAATAAAGGAGTTTCAGCTTTAAATTGGGATAAAGTCATTGAAGTGGGACAGGCCTTATTGCTTTCTCCCTTGTTTGGTTTCGCTCTAGCTATCGTGTTAATGTATATCTTGAAAAAGACGGTGAAGAACCAGGATATTTTCAAAGAGCCTAAGAAGAAATCACCTCCACCGTTGTGGATTCGTTCGATCTTAATTGCGACGTGTACCTTGGTTTCTTTCTTCCATGGCCGTAATGATGGTCAAAAAGGGATTGGTTTAGTGATGGTGATTTTGATCGCCTTCTTGCCTGGTTATTTTGCAATCAACACCTCCTTAGACATGCAAATGATTAAGTCAAGTTTAGCCACGGTTCAAACGATCACGGCTAAAATTGATGCGTTGCCGCTTTCAGAAAAGGAACGCGCGAATTTAGTTGAATTGAAAAATTCGTCAGCTGATTTAGCCGTAATCACCGCACAAAATTTAAATCCGTCTACCTTATCAACAGATCAAAAATTCGCTATACGTAAAGCAGCCTTAACGATTAATAAGCATTCGAAGAAATTACTTGAAAGTGAATCGGTTGCTCTTTCAGAGACTGATAAACATACCTGGAAGACGGCTACGGCTGGCTCGAAAGCACCGTTCTTTACTTTTGGTGCTTCCTCAGCTACTGGCATGGCTGGTGTGACTGATTTTGCGCCGAACTGGGTCATGTGGATGATCGCCTTGTCCCTTGGATTAGGAACGATGATTGGTTGGAAACGTATCGTAGTGACGATTGGTGAGAAGATCGGTAAAGACCATTTAACCTATGCTCAAGGTGCGTCAGCAGAATTAATTGCTTCACTTACAATTGGATTAGCTACGGCCTATAAATGGCCTGTAAGTACGACACACGTATTAAGTTCGGGTATCGCTGGAACGATGGTGGCGCAACGTGGTATTAAAAACCTGCAAGGGGATACGGTGAAAAATATTGTCCTTGCTTGGATTCTAACTATGCCTGTTACGATTGTTCTTTCGGCGGCATTATTCTTATTCTTCCGTTGGATTACGGGATAATTTTTGGGTAAAATAAATCCACGATCCGGCGGAAAGCGCAAGTCCTGCAAACCCTAAGATCGTAATCCAAGAGAAAAAGAGTTGCGGTAGGTTCCAATTTGGAAAAATAAAACCTGCCGCAATTAATAATACATTATATCCTAGGTAGCCCACCGAGTCTACGATATACATCAAGAATCCGATGTTAGCCTTGTGTCTAGTGATCGCAATCAGGCGTTCAAACACGGAGGTTGTAATCATTAAATAAGGCAGGTAGATACCGAATCCGGTTAGTACAATTAGCCAAAAACTATTCATCGAGTTCACCCCCCACAATCCAGCAATGACTAATAATAAATAGCCCGTCGCAATCGCTGAAAGGCTAATGAAGAAGGCCAGGTAATTACGTTTTATGAGCACTAAACTTCCATTGATTACGAGTATTCCCACAGTCACCCAAATCTCTGTTTGGGAATATATAGACGGCACTCCTTCATAGCCTAAATAGTGCCAAATCTCAGGAGCAAAATCAGATCGAATCCCGCGCAAAAGAGCCGCGAATAAATAAAGAAGCGAGATGGCAATTATCCCAGGCCATAACTGCATTACCAGCTGAATGCGATCCTTTTGCGTCATAGGTTGACGCTCTGCTCGATCTGCCACCTCTTCCGCTGTAGGGCGAGGAATTTGCGTTAGCATCCAGACAAAAAATAGAAAGGGTAAAGCATAAATCAAACCTGCCGCAAAGGGCATCCAGTTTTCCGCCACGCCCCAGTTTAATAAAGAAACTCCCACCGATTTAGATACGCCATCGGCTAAGATAAAACTACTGCCTAAGGCGGCGATGAATAATTCGGTATTCTTTTTGCCTTCTAAAAATCCTTGGATATAACCGAAGATCATTCCTAACGGAAGGCCATTGAGTAGTAAGAAGATTAAATTGTAGGGTTTTGGCACTAGCCCAAAACCTAAAAGCGCCAGTTCTGCGATAATAATACTGATAATAATCGCTTTCGCTCTTTTCTCCCAGGTGATGGAGGAGACTAAGAATATGCCACACCATTTAGAGAGCATATAGCCCGCGATTTGGGAGGAAATGAGGATGGATTTCCAATGGATTCCCAAAAAGAATTGTTCTTCATAAGTGCCCGCAGTAAAGGGTTTGCGAAATCCATAGACACAGAAATAACAACCAAAGGCGGCAATCATCGACCAGGCGGGATACCATCTCCAAGCTTTTGTGTTCGCTTGGATCATTTCAGGTTTTCCTGTAAGAATGTAGCGTAAAATTCGATGGGTTGCACGCTGAGATTAGGAACTTTGGCCATATCATCATAGCGACGCAATTGCACCGCATCTTTGTGGTAGGGATTCGCTTCGAATGCCTGGCATTCTTCCGTTGACATCGGCCCACCTTGTAACTGTAGGCTTAGAACCGAAGGCTCGCTCAGTAGGGCAAAATAGTCCGGTTCCACGGCACACAAATAGCGCTTTGCAGCCACGTGTAAATGCACGGGTTCGGAAACAGCTGGGATGAAATACTTGATTAAAAATCGATTGCCTAATTCCTCATGCAAATCATCAATTCCTTGCTCCGGCGCATCGTCTGGTAGCGCATGCAATAAATGACCAATGTCGTGTAATAGCGAAGCGATGACTAAACTAGTCGGCGCCTTTTCGGCTAAAGCTAAATACGCAGCTTGCAAAGCATGTTCCCCTTGTGTGACAGGCTCTCCTCCATATTCAGAGTCTCCTTGATCGTTAAATAAGGTGATGATTTTTTCGACGATTGCGCTAGACATAGTTATTCGATTATTTATGTTAATTTAGGGCTTATAATAGGCCTAAAAAAGGCCAATAGGGCGATTTAAACTAGATTTTACCTGGGGGTAATTATTTAATAATATGAAAGAGGAATACACGATAAGGCAGGCTGTTGAGTCGGATGCAGTCAGCGTAAAATGCTTACTGGAGGAGTTAGAAAATCGGGTATTTGATCAGGCTATTTTCATGCGCATTTATATGGAGTACCTGCGTGTTCCGCTCACGCTCATGCAAGTGGCAGTTCAGAATGAAAACGAGATTATCGGTTTCCTAGCCTGCAAAGGACAGTCACTTTTACACCACGAAGGACTCGTTTTTGAGATTCAAGAATTGATTGTGACGAAGGCGCACCAGGGGAGAGGAGTAGGCCGAAAATTGATCGAAGCCTTGCGTCCTGAATTATTGCGCCACGGAGCGATTTCCCTAGAGGTTACCACCAATAAAAGACGCAAAGAAGCCCACGCATTTTATCAATCCGTGGGCTTCCTAAATTCGCATGAAAAGTTTACGATCTACTTTTGACCCAGCTTAAGTGCCTGCTTAATTTTCGTAAAAATATCGTAGTTATTATAGATACCACCGAAAGCCTCAGCCCCTGGCCCGAAGGCAAAAACAGGAATCATTTGGCCGGTATGTCCTTTCGTAGTGAAAGCCGCTTTAACCTCACCAGTCTTCATATTTCCGCCCATCAACGCCATTCCACCTGTCTCGTGGTCCGCTGTAATAATCACTAAAGTCTCCTTGTTTTTCGCTGCAAAATCAAGAGCAAAACCGATGCTCTTATCGAAGTCGACCATTTCCGTAATCGCGTAATCTGCATCATTCGCATGGCCACCCCAATCGATTTGTGAACCCTCGATCATTACGAAAAATCCTTTTTTATTTTGACCTAATAGCTCTAGTGTTTTTTTAGTCGACTTTAAAAGCGCATCACCTCGACCTTCCATCACTTTGATGGGATTTTCTTCCGCGTACAAAGCGAAAAGCGGCCCCTTTGTGACTCCGTCTAAATTCAATTCTCGACGCACCTCGTACCCCTTTTTACGTAAGGTATCTAGCAGATTTAAACCATCTTTTCGCTTCTCAAAATACTTCCTTCCACCACCAATCACGACATCTACCTTCGTCTTAAGAAAATCCAAAGCAATCTCTTCGTGCATGGAGCGCTTTAATTGATGCGCAATGAAAGAAGAGGGAGTCGCGTCCGTAATATCGCAGGTAGAAACAAGACCAGTGGATAATCCTTTTTGCTCCGCCATTTCTAAAAGAGTGACAGAAGGAACTTTCAATGAGTCTAATCCAATAGCCCCGTTATAGGTTTGTTTCCCCGTAGCAAATGCCGTTGCACCTGCCGCTGAATCTGTCACATAATTGTCAGAAGCCTGGTTTTTATGAAAACCGATTACCTTGACGCGTTCGAGATTTAGGTGCCCCCGATTCGCTGTTAAACCAGCATATATTTGACTAACACCCATTCCGTCACCTATTAAAAAGATGACATTTTTAGGGGTTTTTTGGGCGAATAATTGTGCACTAATTAGGCAAAGGGTGATGAATTTTTTCATGCGTATAGATTTTGAATGTATTCTGCAGTGAAACCAGGGGAAGTGGTCATTCCTTTTCCACCGATTCCATTGATAATATGGATAACGTCATCCACGACTTTGGTATACACTTCTGAATGCGTTCCTTGTAGGTAAAAACCTGCCCAAGTCGAATCGACCGTCCAGTTTTCGAGTGTAGTAATTCGTTTTGCCTCTTGTAACATCATTTCATTGATTTCTGAAGACACTTCAAACCCAAAATTCGCCGCATCATTCGCCGGCACATATTCATGGGAATCACCTAAAATAATGGAGCCATCATCCGCTTGTTTAAACAAGATATGGATGCCTTTATCTTGCAGCACTTTTTGTTCAGCAGTGGTGTGAATTTTAGCGTAAGACGGACAAGATTTAAAACTATCGTATCGGCGAATCGTTAAGCCAGTTAAAATATTGGATTTTAAAATCTTCTTTTGTGGCGCCAAACGCATCATCTGCAATTTGCTGATTTTTAGCATTTCGGCAGGATAATATTCCGGCAATAAAAATTGCGTATCACGGCCATTCGCTAATATCACTTGATCTCCCCAAAACGTTTGTTTTTTCGACGTGCTGATCATGGCCACCCCGCGCTTTTTCTCCACACCTATCACTGGACAATGATTTTGGTAATGCAAGCCTAAATGCTTAATCATAAATTCACGTACTCGGTGTACCATAACCAGTGGATTCAGCGAAGCTTCGTCTGGAATAAATAATCCGCCCCTCACATAGTCCTTCTTAAAATGTGGATTGATTTCTAAGGTCTCAGAAGCAGTGTATAGACGCGAGGTATAATCACGTTCTTTAAAGAGCTGTAACATCTCCTCCAATAAGGTCATTTCTTGATCATCGGATGCCACATACCAAGAACCATTTTTCACCACAGAAATATCTGTTTCCTGTTGTAGGTCCTTATAAATTTGTAAAGATTTTCGACCATAATCAAACCAGGAATCTAAGGCTTGTCCAGATGGAACCGCTTGCCCAAAATTACGAAAACTCGCTTCGTAAGGTTGCGCATCTTTCTCCAATAATAATACGGATTTTCCTTTTCTAAGGGCATGATAGGCGCAATAAGTGCCTATTACTCCACCGCCCACAATGATTAAATCGTATTTTCTGTTCTTATACATAAGAGAGTAAATCAGAAATTTTATCTAGTAAACCATCATTCGGATGCGCGGCTAATTGCTCGCGGGTATGGGTTCCATTACAAACGCCTAAAGCGCAACGAACACCAGCATTTTTACCAAAGAGAAGATCAACCGGAGTATCCCCCACATTGATTACCTCTTCTACATCTGTAATGCCGAGTTTCTCCATCGCATACTGAATCATGGCAGGGGAAGGTCTTCCTTCTCCATTCACTTCATCTGGAGTCACAGAAAGATGAATGCCTGCAGTAGCTGTAAGGGAAGGAACCCAGCCTAAACGACCTAAAATAATATCAGCTACCTCGCGGTAAAAACCCGTCGTTAAAGCAATCTTGATTCCTTTCGCATGCAAGGCTTCGAATAATTCTATGCACCCTTTCGTAGGATAAACTGGTTGAGTCCGGTAATGGTTTTCCAGAATAGCTTTAAAGTCTTGATAGGATTGCAAGGCAAGTTCTGAAATCCGTGGATCCCCTTCCCCTAATTGCTCTGTCCACAGCAGTGTAAATACATATAATTTAGCATAGCCTTGCAGCGCTAATATACGCTCATCGCTAGAATGCAATTCGTTTTTAATGGCAGCTTGTTTAAAGCAATGTTCCACCTCATGTTGGTCAGCCACCGTGGTGCCTGCCATATCTAAAATAACTAATTTAACATATTTCATGCGGGTAAGTTAGCACCTCAAAATTACCGATCTATTAACCCTAAATAATCAAATTATTATGCTTTAATATATTGCACTTTTCTAAGTTTTTATACTGAAAAATTTATTTCCCAAACGAGGCATAACACAGGCGTAATATGCGACGCGTTTTCTTAATCATTTCTTGTTTTATCGGATTAATAGCCTTTAAATATCGGGCTTACTTTTGTGCAGATATTTAATAAACTAACTCATATGAAAAACAATGTACAAATGTTTTTTGCTAAAATGAGCCCCAAATCGTTGATTTGGCTTGTTTTTGCATTAATTTCTACGGTAAGTATGACCTCATTTGGTCAATCGCGTAGTTTGAAAGGAACGGTTACTTCCGTAGAGGAGAAATCAGGTGTTCCAGGTGTTACTATCCGGGTAAAGGGTAGTTCTAAGGGTACGTTAACGGATGCACAAGGTGCTTATTCGATCTCAGTATCAGGAAACGAAGTATTACAATTTTCCATGATTGGCTATACTTCCAAAGAGGTTGCTTTTGGGAATGTTTCAGAACTAAACGTCGTTTTATCTCAAGACGAAAAACAATTACAAGAAGTAGTTGTAACGGCCTTAGGTATTAAGAAAGACATTCGTAGAATCGGTGTTGCCATCCAAACAGTAGACGGAGCTAGCACGATTAAAGCACGTGAGCCTAATGCGATCAACGCATTATCAGGTCGCGTAGCTGGTTTGACGATTGGTTCACAACCAGAATTATTACGTAAGCCTAATATCTCTTTACGTGGTAGCTCTACTATACTTTATGTAGTAGATGGTGTGCCGATTAACTCAGATACTTGGAATATCTCTCCGGATGATATCGAAACTTATTCAGTTTTAAAAGGAGCATCTGCTTCTGCACTTTATGGTTTTCGCGGTAAGAACGGTGCGATCTTAATCACGACAAAACGTGGTTCAGCTGATAAGCGCGGTTTCTCAGTAGAAGTTAACTCTTCTACTCAAATGCAATCAGGTTTCTATGCGATCCCAGAAGTGCAAGACGAATATGGTCCTGGTGATCACGGTACGTATGCTTTCGGTGATGGTAAAGGTGGTGGTTTGAACGATGGTGACTACGATGGTGGTTGGGGTCCACGTTTTAACGGACAATTAATTCCACAATACGATTCTCCAGTGGATCCAATTACAGGCAAACGTTCAAGCACTCCTTGGATTGCTCGTGGTAAAGACAACTTAAAGCGTTTCCTAGAAACAGGTATCTTATCTACGAATAATATTTCGGTTGCAGCAACTGGCGAGAAGTATAACTTGCGATTCTCTACGTCTCATATCTATCAAAAAGGTATTGTTCCTAATACCCAATTGAATATGACGAACTTTAACATTACGGCTGATTACAAGTTCTCTAACAAATTAAAGTTTGAGTCGAACTTACAGTATAACCGTCAATACACGCCTAACATTCCAGATGTAAACTACGGTCCTAACTCAATCATCTACAATATTATCTATTGGGCAGGTGCTGACTGGAACGTGGATGACATGCGTAACTACTGGCAAAAAGGTAAAGAAGGTGTTCAACAAATCTATGCGGAATACCAACGTTATAACAACCCTTATTTCATGTCTTACGAGTGGTTACGTTCTCACTACAAGACAGATATCGTAGGTCAAGCGTCTTTACGTTACACGTTTAACGAGAACTTGGACTTATTAGCACGTACGCAAGTAACGACTTGGGACATGGTACGGACAGAGAAATTCCCTTACTCTGCAGGTACATACAGTCGTGATGAGCGTCGTGGTGATTACCGCGAGGATCGTCGTTCTTTATTTGAGAACAACACAGAATTATTGTTAACATTCGATAAAGACTTATTACCAGGCTTTAATACGAAGATTAACGCGGGTGTATCTCAACGTCTTTTCCAATACAAGTCGATGTTTGCATCTACTAACTATTTGAACGTTCCAGGATTATATAACTTCTCGAACTCATCTAACCCAGTTCAGGTTGGTAATTTTGGTTCTGACATGCAAGTGCTTTCAGCGTATTATTCTGCTGACTTCTCGTACAAGAAATTCTTAACCGTATTTGCTACAGGTCGTTTGGATAAATTATCTACGTTACCAGCTGGTAAGAACTCCTTCTTCTACCCTTCCTTTGGAGCAGTTTCAGTAGTATCTGATTATGTGAATTTACCAGAAGTAGTTTCTTTCTTGAAATTCCGTGGATCTTACGCTAACGTAAAAGATGGCTTAACTTCATCTACGATTGATAACCGTGTAGGAACTTATTCTGGAGAAAACTATAATTCTCCTTATGATGGTCCATCTTACCAAAACAATACGGTTTACTCAACTGGTTTCTATTATAATAACCAAACAGGTGCAGCTTACGGTAACGAATTGAGCAACCCGAACTTGAATCCATCAGAGACTTCTCAGACGGAATTCGGTATGGACTTGCGTTTATTGAAAAACCGTATCGCGATTGATGCAGCTTATTTCATCTCGAATGACGGTCCTTCGATCTTCTCTTTACCTATCTCGTCTACTTCAGGATATACCTCTGCTTTAGTGAATGGTATCAAGACGCAGAAAAAAGGGTATGAGATCTCGGTAACAGGAACACCTATCCAAACGGCTGACTTTAGCTGGGATGTATTAGCGAATTATTCTACTTTCGAGCAAACGTTAACTGAAATTTATCCAGGTATCACGAATTTAAATACCTTCTTAAAAGTGGGTGATCGTACGGATAAAATTTATGGTTCAGCTTTTGTTCGCACTCCAGATGGAAAAATCATCAATACGTCAGGTGGTATTCCAGAAAGATTAACTGGAACACAATCGCAATACTTAGGAAATGCAAACCCTGACTTTGTATTTGGTTTTAATAACAAGTTTACTTATAAGAATGTAAGCTTAAGCATCTTATTTGATGGTCGTATTGGTGGTAAAATTATCAACTTCACGCAACAGCAAGCTTACCGTGGTGGTCGCCACATCGGTACTACAACAGGAATCTTCGCAGCAGCTCGTCCACAAGATGCGTTAGGTGTGAAAGCATTCGTAGGTCAAGGTGTAGTAGTTTCTAACGGTGTTGCGATCAAGTATGATGCAAACGGTAAAGTAACGAACTTCTCTGAATTACAATTCGCTCCTAACACGGTGAAAACGTATGTTCAAGATTACGTAGGTCGTTATTACAACACG
This sequence comes from Aquirufa sp. A-Brett2-W8, assembly GCF_054558755.1. Lineage (NCBI taxonomy): Bacteria > Pseudomonadati > Bacteroidota > Cytophagia > Cytophagales > Flectobacillaceae > Aquirufa > Aquirufa sp. A-Brett2-W8. The sequence continues at coordinate 155,386 of NZ_JBPXKS010000006.1, read as the reverse complement.
AATGAAGGTAACTTAATGAGCCGCTCTTTCGGAATGCTAAAAGAAGTGGTTGTGGGAGTTAAGCTTCCTACTAAGTGGTTTGGAAAAGCAGTTTCAGGAGCGAACGTTTCTTTCGTAGGTCGTAACTTATTGTACTTCGCTGAAGCAAAAGATACGGATCTATCTCAGTACCTGACGGATGGAGCTACAGGTTCTCAAACTCCTTCTGTTAGAAGCTACGGAGTTAACTTAAACTTCACATTCTAATTTTTCATTTATATAAATGTTACAAACAATGAAAGTTAAAAATATAATCTTAGGTATGTTGAGCTTCTCTCTAATTGCATTAAGCGGTTGCGAGAAAACGTTCGACCAGTTAGAGAAAGACTCTAACCGCGCGGTACAAGTTCCTGCTTCCTTAGTGTTGCAGTCAGTTGAATTCAACTTAATGAATGATAATGGTCGCCCATTCTCTTCGGAGGCTCGTTATAACCAGTTCTATTGCTCTAACTATAATTATTATGCAAATAATGAGTATAATTTAGGCCAAATGCCTAACCAGTTCACTACGTTAAAAAACGTTGTGAAGATGGAGGAGGAAGCGAAGAAATTGGGTTTAGCAGATGTGAATGGATATTCTGCTTTAGGAAAATTCTTCCGCGCGTATTTCTTTGATCAAATGTCAAAGCGTGTAGGTGACTTGCCTATGACAGATGCGTTAAAGGGAATTGCAAACACAGCTCCTAAATACGATTCACAAAAAGTAATCTACATTCAAATCTTAAAGTGGTTAGACGACGCAAATGCGGACTTAACTACGTTGATTGCAAAAGGGGAAAACGTTTCTGGTGACTTCTACTTTGGTGGAGATTTGAAGAAATGGCAAAAAGTAGTAAACGCTTACCGTTTACGTGTGTTGATCACTTTATCGAAGAAAGATGCAGATGCAGAAATAGGTGTAAAAGCGAAGTTTGCTGAAATGGTATCGAATGCTACTAAATACCCAATGATGGCGTCTAACGCAGAGTCGTTGCAATTTGTTTGGAACGCATTTAACAAATACCCATCTAATCCGGATAACTTTGGTTTCGATGCAACGCGTCAAAATATGGCTTCTACCTACGTAGGGTTGTTAACTTCTACTCAAGATCCACGAGTGATGATTACTTGCGAGCCAGCTGGTTCAGATTTAAAAGCAGGTAAATTGCCTTCAGATTTCACGGCTTACCGTGGAGCCGGTTCTGGTGATAATATAGATGACATGGCTAAGAATGCAGGTTTGACAAATGGTGCAGGTTTTGCTCCAGGTATTTACTCTTTCCAAAGCCGTTCACGTTACTACCAAAACTACACAGGCGAAAACACGTTTATCGTAGGATATCCTGAGTTATGCTTTAACATCGCTGAAGGGTATGCACGTGGTTGGGCATCAGGTTCTGCTGAGGTATGGTACAAGAAAGGTATCAAGGCATCTCATACATTCTACGGTATCGTAGATGGAGCTAATACATTCACGTATTCTAAAACGGGTACAAAAGATGCCGCTGACCAAACGAAGTACACGGTGAACTTTAACTTCGATACGTACTATGCACAATCAGTTGTTGCTTATGATGCGACGAATGCGATCCAGAAAATTGTTTCTCAAAAATACGCAGCCTTCTTCATGAATTCAGGAATGGAAGCTTATTTCAACTGGAGAAGAACAGGTTTCCCTGCGTTCTCTTCAGGAGTGGGTAATGGAAACTCGAATCGTATCGCTCAGCGTTGGATCTATCCAGCGACAGAGAGAACGGCTAACGCTACGAATTACACAGCGGCTATCACAAGCCAGTATGCTGGTAAGGATGATATCAACGACGTGATGTGGTTGAATAAATAGTTCTAAATAATGAAAAGGGTAGCAGATTTCTGCTACCCTTTTTTAATTCCTAAAATTATGAAAAAAATAATCTTATTATTGCTGGTTGTGGGAACTATGTTTTCTTGCCAAAAAGAGGACATATTGACTTATGCAACAGATCCTCAAATTTATCAATTCAAGGAAATTAGTGCCATTACTTTAGGTGGCGTAGGAGCATCTGAAATTTCGGCCTATGATCCCACCACTAAAAAACTTTTCGTTGTAAACAACTCCGACATTAACCGCATTGATGTCGTGGATTTGTCTAATCCAACTAGCCCTGTTTTACTTGGTAAAATACTGATGGCACCTTACGGTGGTTACGTAAATAGCGTTGCTGTTTCAAACGGTAAATTGGCCGCGGCCATAGAGGCTTCGAACAAACAAGCAGCAGGAAAATGTGTCGTGTTTAATACGAGTGATTTAGCAGAGATTAAACAAATTACGGTAGGGTCATTGCCTGACATGATTACTTTTTCACCAGACGGTAATTTCATCATGACCGCAAACGAAGGCGAACCTTCAGACGATTATGTTAACGATCCAGAAGGTAGTATTTCTATCATTAATGTATCGGCTGGTTATGCTGTTAAAACGTTAAATTTTGCTGGATTTGAATCAAATTTGGCTGCTTTAAAGACTAAAGGTTTCCGTGTTTTTGGACCAGGAGCATCTTTAGCTAAAGATACTGAGCCAGAGTACGTAACCATATCAGCTGATTCGAAAACGGCCTGGGTTACACTACAAGAGAACAATGCTATTGCAAAAGTGGATTTAACTTCACAAACAATTACCGATGTGTTCCCATTAGGCTTTAAAGATTATTCTGATTTAAATAATGCGTTTGACTTTAGTGATAAAGATGCCAAAGTTCAATTTTCTTCTTATGCTAAAATCAAAGGTATTTACATGCCTGACGCGATAGCTGTATATGAAAAAAATGGCATCCCTTATTTGTTTACTGCAAACGAAGGGGATGCGCGCGAATACGCGAAATTTGCGGAGGTAAAGCGCGTGAAGGATATCAACTTAGATGCTACTAATTTCCCTACAGGGGCAGCACTAAAAGTGGATGCAGCTTTAGGTCGCTTAAACATCACGACAACTTTGGGCGATACGGATGGAGACGGCGATTTCGATGAATTGTATTCATTAGGCGCACGTTCAATGAGTGTTTGGAATGGAATTACGGGAGCTCAAGTTTTTGACACTAAAAATGAAATCGATCACCGTTCTATACTAGCGGGACTTTATGACGATAACCGTTCAGACGATAAAGGTTCAGAGCCAGAAGGTATTGCTATTGGAAAAATTGGAGATCGTATGTATGCCTTTATTGTTTGCGAACGTACAGATGCTTTGATGATTTATGATATCACAATTCCGGAAAGACCGTTGTATAAATTAACACTTAAAACGGGGGATGCTCCAGAAGGAGTCTTGTTTATTCCGGCAGATAAAAGCCCTAATAAATTGCCTCTAATAATTGTATCATCTGAAAGTGATGGACAGGTGAAATGTTATTCTCCTATTCAATAAATTTAGTCGATGATTCTGGTAAAACAAAAAAGGGGGACATCGTCCCCCTTTTTTTTTCTTTATAACCTTATTATTTTTTTGCTCTTGGAGTACGTGCTCTTGGTTTTGCTTTTGGCTTTGCAGGAGCTGCAGGAGCTGCAGGTGCTTTTTTAGCGGCTGCTGGTGCGGCAGACTTTTCTTTTGCGATTAAGGAAGCTAACAGTTTCGCTTTCGCTACCTTTTTGCCTTCTTTCGCTTTTTTCTTAGCCTCTTTTTCTGTTTTCTTTTTAGCTTCTTTAGCAGCTTTCGCTTTCGCTTTTGCTTTCTCTTTTTCTTGCTCTGCAATTAGCTTGCTATATTTCTTAGCTACGGAAGCAATTGACTTATGTGTTTCTTGTAATACTTTCTTTGCATTTTTTTCAGAAAGTCCCTTTAATTTAGGCAAGATTGCTTGCACTAATTGGTCGGTCAATTTTTTAGTATCTTCACTCATAATGATTTATTTTAATGTGATGATCAAAGCTATGTAAAGAAATTGTTAAATAAAATTAAACTATGTTAACATTTACGTAACATGGAAAAATTTAACATTGGAACTAGCTAGGGGAGCTGAATTTAAGCCCTATAATCCCCACTATAATCAGTGTTAAGAAGAAGACTTCCAGACTGTTAGTGGGTGTTTTCAATATAAAAACATCAAATAGTTTAATGAAAACGAGGGATATCGCTGTCCAACTGGCGATAGCTAATGTTAATGGGATACTTTTTAGAGAGAGAGATAAAAAGAAAATATTGGCGCCACCTAATCCTAAGTAAATGAGCAAATAGCCAATTTCTTTTCCTACGGTGACACTGAAAAAAGGATTTTCAGTAATGGCAAACTTAATGGCATTCAGACTTACTTTTTTTAGTGAGTAGGTCCAGGCCGCTTCGAATCCTGCTGCAATTAAAAGAAAGACCCAGGCTTTAAACATAGGAGGAATACGTGTTAGTAAATCGACCGTCTGAATATAAATCGATAATGGCGTAGCCTGGTTTTGTTTGTTGGTAATTTCCGCCCCACCAGGCTCCGCTTACGGCTCCATTGCAACAATACGTCACTCCATTGTATTCGACACGATCCAATAAGTGTATATGGCCTGATATGGCTAATTTTACATTTGGGTAGTGTAGGAAAAGGTTTTTGAGTTCATTCGCATCTTCGTGCATCCATCTGCCAGGAACGTTCCATTGATTATTTTCAAAGCGATTTCCATCGAAGAAAATGCATGCCGCTAAAATGGGAATATGAGAAACAATCATGATAGGTTTGTGGCTAGGAACGGCTTTTAATTCATGCTGCAGCCAGTGCATTTGAGCCTCATCGATTTTTCCCGTGTACCATTTTCCTTCTACGTTTGGACTGATACTGTCTAGGCTGATCAGATGCCAATCGCCTAAGTCTTTAGAGAAATACAAAGACGACTCCTTTATCTCATCTAAGGCATATTTTTTGCCTTCTATAATGCTTTCTGGACTTTCGTTCTTCACCCAAATATCGTGATTTCCCAAGGACTGAATGATAGGCACAGATAGCTCTTTTTCGATCACATTATTCCAGGTACGCCACTGTTTTTCAGCGATAGCCCGTCCTCCTCTATGCGCATCCATAATCGCATCACCACTGTTGATAATAAGATCTGGTTTGTGAGGTAAAGATTGGATATGGTCCAAACATTTTGCAAAGCCTTTCGCCGCACCAATTAATGGCATCATGTGCACATCTGTTATGTGTGCAATTCGAAAAGGTTTTTCAGGAGTGGGGGTGGTATTTCCTCTTCCGATGGTGGGAAGAGTGAGGGTTCCGAGGGTTAATCCCAAGGTTTGCAGAAGGGATCTTCTATTCATTTAATAGAACTAAATGTCTACACAAAATTAGGTCTTAGACAATTTTACTATGTTGATTAATGATAAAGTTATTATTAACAAATCATAAAAAAAGGGAGCTTCATAGGCTCCCTTTTTATGTTTATTTAACGCGACCAGCGGAATCGACGCCTGCTTAACATACCCGATAAACCCGTTCCTTGGTTTTCTCTGAAGTTAGCCACGTAAACAGGCTGTGCGATTAATTCTGAAAGGTGTCCTGCCATTAAGCTTTGGGACTTAGCCACCCATTCCTGGTATTGATTTTGTACCGAAACGTGAGAGGGTAAATATTTTTTGAAAATGCTTAAGTCAAATGACGAAGCACCGATTCCCGCTCCTGACATTTCGCCATCGAAAGCATTAATCATCTGTTCGATGTGATTAGGTACCGGAACCATCATCGCGGGCTTACCTAAGTACATCGCCTCAGCTACTGATTCAAAACCTGCGGTCGAAATTAAACCGGCACACTCCGTCATTTTGGCTAAATAATTCTCCGCATCTATCGGATGGAAAGTCAATGAATCAGAATAATGATACGTTTCTTTTCGAGCAGGATTATCCCAAAAGCAATCCAATTTCACGTCTGGATTCGCATTTGACCAGTTCATGATATCTTCAGATAGACGGAAGTGCGTTAAATACGCTAACCAGCGCTCGCCCGCTTTCGGTACGATGCTTTTCACTTGCTGACGCAAAAGGGGAGGAACCACTTCAATCTTAGCGTCATTGTCAATCGGGCGGAAGGATAAACCTAATAATTTCTTAGAACCAATCGACGTGATCATCGTATTCATATTCAAAAGTATACGGTCGATTTTCTTATCTGGGATGCTTTCGAAATTCTTGTTTAATAACAAATATTGATGACCTACGGACATCGTTGGAATTTTAGATCCCGATTTTAATTTATATAATCCCGTAATGGATTCGTAGAAATTCACGATTCCGTCTGGCTTTAAGTCATTTATGAATAACTCTAATTGAGTGGCGCTATTCCAGAAAGTTTTGAAATTGGTCACCGCTTGCATCGCCGTTTTAGCTAATTGAACGGATTTTCCATTGCCAAAAATAATGGACGGACTATTGTATTGTAACAGGGGAGTATCGCCAATGAAATCCAGAAAAAAGGATGGAATTTTGCGACCCTGAAAAGATCCCACGGCATATCCGATTACATCATGACCGGCTTCACGAGCGATCTGTGTAAATGAAATCGCTTGGGTTAAATGCCCACGACCTTCTCCTTGTACGGTAAATATGAATTTCCCCATTTTATTTAGCTTCTATAGCGATTGCTTCGCCTAAAATTTCGTTTAACTCTGCTTTCAAATTATAGTTCGGGAATTCGATGATTTGCCATTCCCCTTTATGTGTTTCCACTAAGGCCGTTAAGGATTCCACCCAATCTCCAGAATTCATATAGGTGATTCCATCGATCAATTTGATTTCGGCTTTGTGAATATGACCGCAGATGATGCCATCTGCGCCTTTGGCCTTCGCTAATTCTGCTAATTTCTCCTCAAAATCCGAGATGAAATTCACCGCCGCCTTCACCTTTTGCTTAATGACCTGAGATAAAGAATAGTACGGTTTCCCTTGCCAGCTGCGGTATTGATTATACCATTTATTCAACCACAACAAGAACGTGTAGCCGATGTCGCCTAAATAGGCAAGCCATTTCATTTGGCTCGTAATGCTGTCGAAAATATCGCCGTGTGTGATGAAATATTTTTTGCCAAAACTCTTCAACATATAGTCCTGGCGGATCGAAAACTGTTTCCCAATCTTCAACGGAAGTACCTGCTCTAAGAAATCATCGTGATTTCCGCGCAAATAAATCACCTCCGTATCCCACTTGTCCATCATCTTTAACACACTTCGGAAAAATGCCGTGTGCTTCTTCTTCCAGCTGCCGCCTTTTTTTAGCTGCCAGCCGTCGATGATGTCGCCGTTTAAGATGAGTTGGTGGCACGAATGTGCGCTTAAGAATTCGTTTACCTCGGCTGCTCTAGCTCCCTTGCTACCTAAATGCAAGTCTGAGATAACGATCGTTTTGTAGGTGGGTTGAGAATGTCGGCCCATGTTTACCTATTTGGTTTATCAAAAATAGGCCAACACTGTAAACTCCTCATTAAGCGAATGTTACGCTTATGTAAAATCTACCATACCATAGGAACCTCGATTAAAAGCACCTTCGTTTCTGCAGATAAAGCTGTCACTTCGATTGAGTCCGTTTGCGAAATACCGATCGCATCTCTTCTGCTCAGTTTTTCTCCAGCGACCTCGATTCCGCCCTCAATCACGAACACAAAGGCTCCTTGCTGTGCTCCGTGTAGTGCATAGCTCAAGCTTTGGTCTGCAACTAATTCCGTAATATTAAAATAGGTATCCTGATTGACTTGAAGCGAATCAATGTCTGTGCCCAGTGGCGAAACCACCGTCTTCCATTGCCCCTTAAAATCTGCTGGATTATACGTACGCTGATCGTAGCGCGGAGTGATATTTTTCAGCTTAGGCATGACCCAGATTTGGAATAGTTCCAAAGCCTCGGTTTGACTCGCATTAAATTCCGAATGATAAATCCCAGACCCCGCAGACATAATCTGCACATCTCCCGCATTAATAATGCCATTCGTCCCCATCGAATCCTCATGCGCCACCGCACCCTTCATAGGAATGGTCACGATCTCCATATTATCATGTGGATGTTTGCCAAAACCCATTCCAGCCGCAATGTAGTCATCATTTAGCACGCGTAACGCACCAAAATGAATTCTCGCCGGATTATGATAGCCAGCAAAACTAAAACTAAAAGCGGTCTTTAACCAGCCGTGATCGGCGGTTCCGCGGGAGGAGGAGGGGTGTAGTTCGGTTTTCATAAAACAGTAGTCAGTATCCAGTAGTCAGTAATCAGTATTCAGTAGTCAGTAATCAGTAATCAGTAATCAGGATCCAGTAGACAGTAGTCAGGTGCAAAGTTCGGGATTTATTATCTTTTCTCTACACTCTCTACTCTATAATCTATTAAAACTAAAAAAGCCGGAACTTTGTTCCGGCTTTTACTGATTACTGGATACTGACTACTGAGTAGTTCCGGCTTTTACTGATTACTGGATACTGACTACTGAGTAGTTCCGGCTTTTACTGATTACTGGATACTGACTACAAATATTGATTCGCATTAGTAGCGTTCAAGTCTTCGAAAGCTGTTTTTAAACGAGCCACTAAAGTCTCTTCGCCCTTACGTAACCAAACACGTGGGTCATAGTATTTCTTGTTCGGAGAATCGTCACCTGTTGGGTTACCGATTTGGCCTTGTAAATAAGCCTCGTTTGCTTTGTAGAATCCTAAGATACCTTCCCAGAATGCCCATTGCGTATCTGTATCGATATTCATTTTGATTGCACCATAAGATAATGCCTCACGGATCTCCGCGCGAGATGAACCAGAACCACCGTGGAATACGAAGTTGATTGGTTTCTCAGGAGTCAAATTGTATTTCGCTTTAATAAACTCTTGTGAGTTCTTCAAAATTACTGGTTGTAACTTCACGTTACCCGGCTTGTAAACTCCGTGTACGTTACCGAATGCCGCAGCGATCGTGAAACGGTGAGAGATTTTGGACAATACTTCATAAGCATATGCCACCTCTTCCGGTTGTGTATATAATTTAGATGAATCTACGTCAGAGTTATCCACACCATCTTCCTCACCACCTGTAACACCTAATTCGATTTCTAAGGTCATGCCCATTTTAGACATACGCTCTAAATATTTAGCGCAGATTTCTAAGTTTTCTTCCAAAGGCTCTTCAGACAAATCAATCATGTGAGAAGAGAACAAAGGTTGTCCTGTCTCAGCGAAGTATTTCTCGCCAGCATCTAATAAACCGTCGATCCAAGGCAATAATTTTTTCGCGCAGTGGTCAGTGTGCAAAACCACTTGAACACCGTAAGCTTTCGCCATTTGGTGAACGTGGTAAGCGCCAGAGATCGAACCAGCGATCGCCGCTGCTTGATTCTCGTTAGAAAGCGTCTTTCCAGCGTAGAAAATACCACCACCGTTAGAAAATTGGATGATTACTGGAGAATTCACCGCTTTCGCTGCTTCTAATACTGCATTCACTGTATTTGTACCAGTTACGTTAACCGCTGGTAATGCGAATTGATTTTTTTTAGCGATTTCAAATAACTCTTGAACCGCATCTCCGTGCAACACTCCTTTTTGATTGGATAAACTTGACATAGTACTTTTTTTTCTTGGGAAATAAATATAAACTGCCTGATTTTCAGCAAGTAAAGCCTAAAAGTACAAACAATTATTCGTTTTTCGAGGGCAGATATGAGAAAAATACAATTTTTAGTGGACAGTAGACAGTAGACAGTAGTCAGTCCGGAGGGAATGAGTCCGGAGTCCGAAGGATAATTCACCATTCACCATCTCTACTCTATTATCTCTACTCTATACTCTACTATCTCTTATCTCCTTTTTTCTAGCCATTCAACATTTTATAATCATTTAACATTCACCATTCACCATTTACCATTAATTTAACGCCATGAAAAAAATCCTCCTCCTTCTACTTTCTTTTTCTGCGTTCAGCCAAAACGATTCGATCGTTCGCGGACCTTATTTACAATCGATGACCACGGAATCGGTCATCATTCACTGGCGAACGGCGACGCCCACGGCGAGTCGTATTCGTTTCGGTTTAGGCGAGAATGCCCAGAATCAGGACGCGCTGGATACGAACAAGGTGATCGACCATGTGCTGAAACTAGCTGGACTTAAAGCGAATAAAACTTATAGCTATTCCATTTCGGAGGGAAAAGGCGGCAAATTTCATACCAAACCGAAGGCGGGGGATCCTAATTCGGTGCGGATTTGGGCTTTAGGGGACTTTGGCTATGATACGCCGAATCAAAAAGCCGTCGCCGCTTCTGTTAAAAATTTCATGGCTACAAAGCCGATCGATGCCTGGATTTGGTTAGGGGATAATGCCTATAATACCGGGAAAGAGGAGGAATACCAAAAATACGTTTTTGATGTCTACGGCAAAGATTTTTTCCCTTATCTAGCGCTTTATCCTTCTCCTGGAAATCACGATTATGCTGGGAAGCACGATCCCACGAAGCCACCTTATTTTACTATTTTTTCACTTCCTTCTGGTGGGCAGTCGGGCGGAATTCCCTCGCGTTCTGAATCCTATTATTCGGTGGATTATGGCTCTTTGCATCTTATTTCGTTAGACACAGAATTGCGGGATACTGCTGGAAATCAAGTGATGGATGGGAAAGGCGATCAGTATGATTGGTTGGCCAAAGATTTAGCTGCAAATCGCCTCCCTTTCACCATCGTCTATTTTCATAAGCCACCTTATTCTAAGGGATCGCATGATTCAGATACCGAATCTGATATGAAAAATATGCGCGAAAAGGTGAATCCACTTTTTGAGAAATTTAAGGTAGACATCGTTTTAGCCGGTCATAGTCACGTCTATGAAAGAACATTGCCTATCCGCGGGCATTTTGGAATAAATGATACGTTTGACGCAGCTAAGCACGTGTTTGCCACGGAAAAATCACCTAATCATTATCAAGTGGGCAAAAATGGTCAAGGCGTTATTTATATCGTGAATGGTTCAGGTGGGAAATTAGGTGGACGCCAGCCAGGTTTTCCATTGAAATCCGCGGTTTATACAAACACGGAAATAGGGGGATCGATGATTTTAGATGTGTCGAAATCAAAATTAGACGCTAAATGGCTGGCTGCCGATGGGCAGATCCGGGATCAGTTTATCATTGAAAAGTAATAATATCAAATTGTAAAATCTAACCTGTACGGGACAAGTTACTCAGGTCTTTACTGTAATTTTCCTTCAAATAAAAAAACATGAAATCAACACGCCTATTGCTTCTATTATTGAGTATTTCTATCGCAGGATGGGCTCAATCAGATTTAAAATCACAACTAACAGCGAAGCGAGTTACGCTTCCGAACGGTTGGAAATTATCTCCACACGGTTCTTCTATCGCTTTAGGAGATTTACCCTTAAATGTGGTGGTTTCACCTGATCAACGCTACTTGTTAGTTACGAATAATGGCCAAAGCGTACAAAGCTTACAGTTGATTGATGCTGCATCAAGCAAGCTTTTGGATTCCAAGGAATTACCTAAGTCATGGTATGGTTTAAAAGTTGCGGCAGATAATAAAACGGTTTTTGTTTCTGGTGGAAATGATAATTGTATTTTGGTATTTGAAATTACCGCAGGTAAGCTGGTGCAGAAAGATAAAATTCTGTTAACAGAAGAAAAAAAGGCAGTCATTTCTCCAGCGGGTATCGAATATGATGACGCATCAGGCTTATTATATGTAGTAACGAAGGAAAATAATTCTCTTTATGTGGTCGATGTAGCGAAAAAAGAGGTTCTCTCTGTTCACGCACTACCAGCGGAGGCTTTTACTTGTTTGTTAGACAAGAAGAAGGAGATATTGTATATCTCGGTTTGGGGAGCGCGTCAGATTCTTCCTTTTCAAATTTCCTCGAAAAAATTCTTGCCAGCCATTGCCGTGGGTGATCATCCGAACGAGATGGTATTGACGAAAATGGGCAACATCATGTATGTAGCAAACGCTAATGATAATTCTGTTTCGGTGGTAGATTTGCGCGCAGGAAAAGAGATCGAAGTTTTAAATGCAGCTTTAGTTCCTAATGCATTGGAAGGCAGTTCAACGAACGGTTTGGCCTTATCTGTAGATGAAGAAAGATTGTACATAGCGAATGCAGATAATAACTGTTTAGCGGTTTTTGAAGTAGAAAAACCAGGTCAATCGAAGTCTTTAGGTTTCATCCCAGTGGGCTGGTATCCGACGTCTTTGAAAGTAGTCAAAGGAAAATTATATGTGGCGAATGGAAAAGGATTCTCTTCTTTCGCTAATCCCAAGGGACCGAATCCGATCGCTAAAAAACAAACGGTTAACTATCAGAAATCGGATAACACAGCGACTGCGCCTAGTGAATATATTGGTGGTTTAATGAAGGGGACGATGTCGGTTTTCAAAGAACCTAGCACGCAAGAATTAGCGATACTTTCTGAGGCTGTTTATAAAAACACGCCGTATACGAAGGAGATCGAAATGAACGCAGCAGGGGAGAAAGGTAATCCAATCCCAATGAAAGTAGGGGATGCGTCTCCTATTAAATATGTATACTATATTTTAAAGGAGAACCGTACGTATGACCAAGTATTATCTGATGTAGCTGGCGGAAATGGCGATACGACATTATTGTTGTTTGGTGAAAAATATACTCCTAATCAACACAAACTGGTGAAGGATTTCGTCTTGTTAGATAATTTCTATGTAGATGGCGAAGTGAGTTCGGATGGACATAACTGGTCTACTTCGGCACATGCGACGGATTATTTAGAGAAAACCTGGCCTACTTCCTACGGTGGACGTGGTGGTAATTACGACGGCGAGGGTAACCGCGCCATTGCGAATCCTAAGAATGGATTTATTTGGGATTACGCTAAAAGAGCAGGGATTTCATACCGTACCTATGGCGAATTTGCCACCGATTTTAAACCCAATATTCCAGCCATTGCTGATCATTTTTGTCCAGATTATTCATCGTTTAATCAAGATGTGATGGATACGACTCGTTTCCAGGCTTGGAAAAGAGACTTTGATCGTTTGTTAGCAAAAAATGAGGTGCCTCGTTTTAATTCCATGCAATTTCCTAATGACCATACAGAAGGTCAGCGTTTAGGCAAGAAGACCCCTTTCGCGTATGTAGCGGATAATGATTATGCCATCGGTTTATTTATCGAGCATTTATCTAAATCTCCAATTTGGAAAGAGACGGTGGTTTTCATCGTAGAAGATGATGCCCAAAACGGTCCCGACCACGTAGACGCACACCGCACCACTGCTTATGTGGCTGGTGGATTTGTGAAACGTGGATTCGTGGATCACACGCCTTATTCGACTTCGTCGATGTTACGTACGATCGAATTAATTTTAGGCTTGCCTCCAATGAGTCAATATGATGCGGCTGCCACTCCGATGTTTCGTAGCTTCTCTGCGACGCCTAATTTGACTCCATTTATTCATGAATTACCTCGCACGAATTTATTCGAATTAAATGTGAAAAATACACCAAGCGCTCAAAAAAGTGCTAAGTTTGATTTCAAAAAGGAGGATTCGGTCCCGGATTTAGAGTTTAGCGAAGTGATTTGGAAAGCCGTAAAAGGAGAAGATTCGGTAATGCCAGCTCCTAGAAGAGCCGCGATTTTAGCCACAACAGAGATCGATTAAGAATGAATTTACTTATAGTAGGAGTTTTAGGTGTCCGATTGGCGTTTTCAGGCCTTTCGGACACTTTAGTAAATGTAGTAGTTAGCGCTAGCAGACAACCCGTGGCTATACAGCGCGCTCCACTCGCCATTTCAAAAAGAAAGGTGGCGAATCAGCAGCTAATGAATACCCCGGAGTTCTTTCAGCAATCTACCGGAGTCTTTGTGCAACGCACGAATCAAGGAGGAGGTTCTGTTTTTGTACGCGGTTTAACCGGAAACCAAACCCTTTTGGTCTTAGATGGCATTCGATTCAATAATTCCACCTTTCGCTATGGCCCTAATCAATACCTGAATACGATAGACCCCTTTAATTTAAGCGCAGTTGAAATTGTAAAGGGCTCCGGCTCCGTTCAATATGGCTCCGATGCCTTAACTGGTGCAGTTCAGCTATTCACGGAAAAACCTGAATTTGCATCAACTACCGCCCTTCATGGGGAAATTTTAGGTCGATGGACTTCGCAGGGAATGGAGACAAGCGGCCTTGGTAAAGTGCAGTATCAGTCGGCAAATACAGCTTTTTCCGTCCATGCGGGAATGAAATCATTTGGGGATATAACCCGTGGAGGCGATGGTGAATTCCAGCGACCGACAGGTTATGACGAACAAAATCTACTTTTTCAATTTCGCCAAAAACTAGGCTCGAACTGGATCTTCGAAAATATAATTCAGCAGAATCAGCAAGATCATGTGCCGGTTTATCACAAGGTAAGCCTTGAAAATTTTGCCGTCAATGAGATGACATTGCAATCCTATCGCAGAGCTTTGGGCCGTTTATCTTATTCCGGTTCGAAGCCTTGGTTAAAGCAAGTGGATTTGACGGCGTCCTATCAGCAGAGTTTGGAAAATCGCACCTTGCAGAAAAAGGGAAGTGCAACACGCCGCGAAGAAGGCGATCTTGTTCAGACCTGGGGATTTGTAGCCCAAGCTAAAAGTAACTGGACAGAGGAACTAAGTTCCACTACCGGGTTAGAATTTTACCAAGATCAAGTAGGTAGTAGTCGAAAAGATATGACGGGGGCTAAGCAGGTTTCTCTGCGCGGATTATATCCAGATCAATCACGATATGGCACATTTTCAGCCTTTACTTTACATCAACTCGCTTTAAAATCCTGGCAATTACAGGCAGGGTTACGTTACCAGCACGCGATCGCTGCCTTGCCTGATACGACGGTGGGGAATGCGAATTTATCTATCGGTGCTTTGGTTTATGATTTGGGGGCGGCCTATTTACTCAGCGAAAGAACGACCGTATTCGCGGGAATCTCCACCGGATTTAGATCCCCTAATTTAGATGATTTGGGAAGCTTAGGCGTAGTGGATTTTCGTTATGAATTGCCTGCTGATGCACTGAAGCCGGAATATTCGCTAAATAAGCAAGTGGGTATTCGTTTTAATACGCCTCGGTGGAAATCAGAAGTAGTGGTGTTTCATACACAGCTGACAAATTTAATCAGCCGCCTGAAGACGGCTGAAGTGATTCAAGGCTATTCTGTGTACAAAAAAGAGAATGTGGATCAGGCCTATTTGATGGGATTTGAGTGGTCGCAAACACTTCGACTTTCGGATCACTTGATGTGGGAGAACGGCCTTTCGTATACGTTAGGGGATAATAGTAGCCAAAAAGAACCCATGCGCCGCATTCCCCCACTTCACGGACACGCGTCCTTAACTTACACTGCAACGAAAGGAAGTATTGGACTGGTTTGGCTATTTGCGGACCGCCAAGACCGCCTTAGTGCCGGTGATAAATCCGATAACCGTATGAGTCCGTTAGGAACGGCGGGATGGGGAATTCTCCGACTACAAGCATCCTATAAAGTAACGCCCGGCATTCAACTAGGAATACAGGGCGAAAATTTAGGTAATGTGCGCTACCGCATGCACGGTTCTGGCATCGATGGCATGGGCCGCAGCCTACATGTCCAAGCGGCCTATGCCTGGTAATTAATGGTTTTTTCTTTGGTCCTCTTCATTATCCATTTCAACCGTCTTCTTGATTTTACGCCAATCAATCGTGCGATTGTAGCGAATCATCGTCTTATCCGCATCGAAGATCCGTTTATCCGGGAAGCTAAACTGGTAAGGCTTGAAGTTAGGCGTATCCGTAAAGAAGTCATCTAAGATACTCGCCGTTTGATCGTAATTATTCACGGCAGGAACACCTAAAAGCGTATAAATCACGCGCAAAATCGATCCAAAATTCGCGTGGCGATGCGACACATAATCCCGTTTCACATAGGGCCCGGCCATCATCAAAATACTCCGGTGCGCATCGATGTGATCGACGCCCCCTTGCGGATCATCTTCCGTAACAATCACTAACATATTTTTCCAATACGGCGTGTGCGACAAGAATTGTAACATGCGACCTAAGGCTAAATCATTATCGGCCATAAAAGAGGAGCGATACGGAAACCCCGCCGTGGAATCCAAATCCCCGCCGTGGTCATTAGGTAATTGAATTGTCACTAAAGCCGGCATTTTCTCTTTCCCCTTTATCCACTTCTCCGTAAATTCTGTTTCGAATTGTTCAACTCTGAATTGATCCGGAATACTAGTGTTAAATCCAGCATAATTATGGCTGGTATTTTTGAATAAGGCTTTTTGCATCGGCACCATCACGATGTGACCGGCACCCGTTAAGGTATCTGACCAGGATTCACGGACGTGCCCCGTTTCATTTGCTTCCCCAAAATTATAAAAAGGGATATTCTTGCGCTCTAAAGCCTCCCAAATTCCACCGATTTCTGCATAATCCTCCGGATCCATACTTCCCGTAGAACCTGGGAATCGACGACCCGCAGCTTCTGAGAAGTAGTTAGCCGTCTTACTTACGCTCGAATTTGTCTCCACCCACTCATTTGGAATCACCCCCATCATCCAGTGGTGGCCGTGAATCGAGGCATCACTATCACAATAGAAGTTATCGCTCATAGAGAAGGCTTTCGCAATCTGGTGGTGATTCGGTGTTACATCTACGTTTTTAAAGGTTTTACCTTTTTCGTAAACCGTCCTGTTTAGACCATATTTTGCAATCGTTGAATCGCCATTAGCCCCTTTAAACTGGCCAAAAAACTCATCATACGTTCTATTCTCTTTTGTGATGTAAACGATATGTTTAATAGGGGATTGACCCGGTTTCGCAATCGAGAAGGTTTTGTTGCCTCTTGAAGAGCCGTCCTTCACCACGAACGTGTTATTTTTAACTTGGGTTGTTAACTGAGCTAAACCTGTCGCAGATGGCATTGGAATCGCTTGGAAAGTGCCTAATTGAACATCTCCGATATAGGTTCCTTGTTTAGGCGCCTTGTATCCAGCGCCGCCATTGGGCCCAGCACCATACCCGCGGCAAGATGTTACATAGAGCATCTTTTCGTCTGCTGATAATTTCACCCGCGTAGGCCCCCAACCGGTAGGAATAAATCCGATCGTTTTTTGGGATGCTACATCAATTACCGCCACCGCATTCAATCCTAAAAGTGTGACATATAATTTTTTCTCATCCTTACTTAAGGCAAGGCCAAAAGGTAAATACCCCCGGCGCTTATCTAATAAAGCAGAAAACTGAATGGGAATATGTGCCTTGATTTTTTTGGTTTTATAATCGATGACCGCAATGTTATCGTTCGTCGCATTGCTCACATAAACAAATTGCGAACCCACCGCGATGGAATTTGGGCTAGAACCACCCACCACTTCCATTTCTTCTACCATCTCACCTAATTGAAAACCAGGTTTATATACTTTGACGGTTTGATTTGTTTGTAAATCGATTTGAAATACACTCATCGCCTCATCTGCCCGCGGATCCCCTAATCCCGGAATTTTTTTACCATCTATAATTGTACCCTCGCGCGATTCTTTCGTATCATTTCCAAAAGGATGGTAGGGAATATACTGCGATTGAATATTCTCTGGCGTCGTTCCCTCTACGATGGGATACGCATACATGCCCACATTCGCTACGAAAGCATATTGATGATCTGGACTTAAAGTTATGCCAAAAGGCAGGCGCCCTGTCCCCGTGCTCGACTTCAGCGTTCCCGTACTCAAATCAATACGCACCATCCGGTAATTCGCCTGATCCAGCACAAACAACTCATTCTTTTCAGCCAAAATTGCCATATCCGACGCAAAACTGTCATTGAACGTTTTTTCGCCAATTTTTCCATCCAGCGAAATAGTTCTTATTACCTTACCCGTTAAAATATCCACTTGAAGTACATTTCCGGCATCCCCACCACTTAAATAAAAGCTTTGGCTATCAGACGCAAATACTATCCCTAAGAAGGAACTCTTTCCATACGGAGAAACTTTATCAGATGTCCCAAAATCCGGGAAACGCTTCGAGGTATTGCTCATCAAATCCACCCGCGTAAACGCCGCATTATGAATCGTGACCGCCCATTTCTTATCCGGACTAATTGATAAGCCAAAAGGATCATCTGTTATACGAATCGTTTTCCCCGCCGGCGTCACATAGCGTCCACTCGGAAGAACCGAATGTCCGTTCGTATCAATCTTAGCAAATTCGTTTAATCCCGGAACCTCCAGAATTTGTTGTGCCTGCGCGGAAGTAGTATATAATAGAGTAAAGGCAAAAAGAGTCAGTAGTTTTTTCATGTAAGGAAATGTTTCTACTAAGGTAGATAGGCTTAGCGGGATGTATATTATGGGAGTGATAAATTTTAACAGTAGACAGTAGTCAGTAGTCAGTATCCAGTAGTCAGTATCCAGTAGACAGTAGTCAGTAGGCCGTTCTTAGGGGTCATTCACCATTTACCATTCACCATTTACCGTCTACTGATTACTGACCACTAGATACTGTCTACTAATTCCCTGAATTATAAATATTTTTACCCACCCTCTTGTTTGTAATATATTTCTTCTTACCTTTGCACTCCCGTTCGACAAACGCAGTTTTTTATTCAGAGAGAGGTTGGCAGAACTTCCCGAATTTATTTAAAACACATAAAATGCATGTCAAACAGGTCTTAAATCGAGGAAAGCTTGATTTTTGTGTTAGAACTGGTATTGATTGATGACCGTTGAATGCCCAGCCCATCGATTAAATATTAAGCTACACAAGGTGTTTTCTCCCTGTTATTCACAGTGGGTCCATCTTGTCGCCTTATACCAATTCTGCAGTATTTATTGTTTAGGTTCCTATATCACGTTCAGTAGAACGATGATTTTGAATAAAAGTCTTACAACAAGCCACGTTAGCCTTGTAAGCGTATTTATATTTTAAATATTAACATATTATGTCAGGAATTATTGGTAAAAAAGTCGGAATGACTAGCCTATACATGGAAGACGGTAAAGCCGTTCCTTGTACGCTAATTGAAGCCGGTCCTTGTGTGGTTACACAAGTGAAAACTGTAGAGAAAGAAGGCTATAACGCTATTCAAATCGGCTACGGTGAGAAAAAAGAAAAGCACACAACAAAATCTTTGTTGGGTCACTTCAAGAAAGCAAATACAACTCCCAAGAAAAAATTGGTAGAATTTCGCACGTTTGAGCAACCACTAGCATTAGGGGATGTTTTAACGGTAGAAATGTTAGAATTAGACACTTACGTTGACGTAGTGGGTACTTCTAAAGGTAAAGGTTTCCAGGGTGTTGTTAAGCGTCACGGATTTTCTGGTGTGGGTGGTCAAACTCACGGTCAGCATAATCGTGGTCGTCACCCAGGTTCAATTGGTGCGTGTTCATTCCCAGGTCGTGTATTCAAAGGTTTACGCATGGCGGGTCGTACGGGTGGTAATCGTGTAAAGGTTCAAAACTTACAAGTTTTGAGAATCTATCCGGAGAAAAACTTGTTAGTAGTTTCTGGATCAGTACCAGGAGCTAAGAACTCATACGTAATCATTGAAAATTAGAAATTGGGCCTAGCCTAAACAATAGACATTCTGAAACATGGAATTATCAGTATATAACATAGCAGGAAAAGATACCGGAAAGAAGATTACTCTTTCGGATGAAATCTTTGGTATCGTTCCTAACGAGCATGTGGTTTACTTAGATGTGAAGCAATATTTAGCTAACCAACGTCAAGGAACTCACAAAGCGAAAGAGCGTGCAGAAGTTTCTCGCTCGACTCGTAAGATTAAGAAACAAAAAGGTACGGGTGGTGCTCGTGCAGGTTCAGCTAAATCTCCTTTAATGAAAGGTGGTGGACGTATTTTTGGACCACGCCCACGTGATTACCACTTCAAATTGAACAAGAAAGTGAAAATATTGGCTCGCCAATCAGCTCTAGCTGCTAAAGCACAAAGTGGAGATATCGCGATCTTAGATTCAGTTTCATTCGCAACGCCACAAACGAAAGCTTATTTAGCGATGTTGAAAGCGCTTCAATTAGATAACATAAGAACATTATTGATTACACAAGATGTAGACAAAAATGTTGTTTTATCTGGTCGTAATGTTCCTAAGACGAAGGTAACAACCGCAGGCGATGTGAACACATACGATTTAGTGAACGCAGGTAAGTTGTTAATTACAACTGCAGCGATTGAAAAAATTGAGTCATCATTCAGTAACTAATTGACAGAAGATTTTCTGTTATAAACGAAAATAAAAATGGGCATTATTAAACGTCCGGCCTTGACTGAAAAGTCGCAAGCCATGCAAGAGAAAGGCCAATACACGTTTGTGGTTGAATTGACAGCAAACAAAATCGAAATTGCCAAAGAGGTGAAGAAGATGTACGGTGTTGATGTTCAAGATGTGAGAACAATGCGTCAAATTGGAAAAGTAAAATCCAAGAGTACACGTACGAAAGTCACTTCTGGACGTACTTCTACGATCAAGAAAGCAATTGTAACAGTAGCTCCAGGTGAAGTAATTGACTTCTACCAAGGAATCTAATTAAAATAACTAAGGGGGTTCATCCCGATAAATTGAACTAATTAAATGGCAGCAATTAAAAAAATTAAACCAACAACTCCAGGACAACGTCACCGCATCGCGCCGACGTTCGAGGAGATTACTACGGACAAACCGTACAAGCCTTTACTAGAACCGATCAAAAGAACGGGTGGTAGAAACGCGGATGGTCGTCGCTCAATGCGTTACATTGGTGGTGGTCACAAGCGTCGTTACCGTGTGATTGATTTCGCTCGTTTGAAATTTGACGTTCCAGCAACGGTATTGACAGTAGAGTATGATCCTAACCGGACTTCTCGTATTGCTCTTATTGAGTATTCGGACGGTCAGAAAACATATATTTTGGCACCAGCTGGTATCCAAGTGGGCCAAACAGTTATCTCAGGAGAGAAAGTATCTCCAGAGGTGGGTAATGCATTGCCTTTGGCAAACATCCCATTAGGTACATTAGTGCACGCAATCGAATTACAACCTGGTAAAGGAGCTGAAATGGCTCGTTCTGCTGGTACGTACGCTCAATTGTTAGCACGTGATGGAAAATATGCAACCTTGAAATTACCTTCAGGTGAGATGCGTATGGTATTAGCTCGTTGTCTTGCGACAATTGGAACAGTATCTAACTCGGATCACATGAATGTTAACTTAGGTAAAGCAGGACGTCACCGTTGGTTAGGTCGTCGTCCACGTGTTCGTGGTGTTGTAATGAACCCAGTCGATCACCCGATGGGTGGTGGTGAGGGTCGCTCTTCAGGAGGTCACCCACGTTCTCGTAACGGTTTATTGGCTAAGGGTAAGAAAACTCGTAATCCAAAGAAAAACACAAATCGTCTTATCATCAGTAGAAGAAAAAAATAGTTAGATGGCACGTTCACTAAAAAAAGGTCCTTACATTGATTACCGCCTTGATAACAAGGTTCAGGCTATGAATGAATCCGGAAAAAAATCCGTGATCAAAACATGGTCTAGACGTTCAATGATCTCTCCAGATTTCGTAGGTCACACATTCGCAGTTCACAACGGGAATAAATTCATTCCAGTTTTTGCAACGGAGAATATGGTAGGTCACAAATTAGGGGAGTTCTCTCCCACACGTAACTTCCGTGGTCACGTGGCGAAAAAAGACAAAGGTAAAAGGTAAATAGATAGACTCTCGGGTCTTAATCAATATTGAAAATGGAAGCAATTGCTAAATTAAGAAATGTCCCTACGTCGCCGCAGAAAATGCGTATTGTCGCAGACATGGTACGTGGACAGAAAGTATCCAAAGCATTGGGTATCTTAAAATTTGAGCCCAAAGTTGGTGCTGCATCGATAGAGAAATTATTACTCTCTGCGGTTTCTAACTGGCAAAACAAGCATGTCGATGCTAAAATCGAGGAAGCGGACTTGTTTATCAAGACGATCTTCGTTGATGGTGGTGCTTCGATTAAGCGTTTACGTCCTGCTCCGCAAGGAAGAGGTCACCGCATCTTGAAGCGTTCGAATCACATTACCATTGTAGTTGCGTCTTCTGAGGCACCTATTTTGGCAGAAACTACAGCAGAATAATAGACTATTAGATAAAACTAGAAATGGGACAAAAAATTAACCCTATTGGATTAAGATTAGGTATCGTGAGAGGTTGGGATTCTAATTGGTACGGAGGAAAGACTTTCGCTGATAAGCTTGTCGAAGACGAGAAAATCAGAAAGTACGTAGCCGCTCGTATTCCTAAAGGATCTATCTCAAAAGTTATCATTGAGCGCACGTTAAAGCGGATCACATTAACGATTAATACAGCTCGTGCTGGTGTCGTTATTGGTAAGCAAGGTGCAGAGGTAGATAAACTTAAAGAAGAGTTAAAGAAAATCACTGGTAAGGATGTTCAAATCAACATCTTTGAGATTAAGCGTCCAGAAATCGATGCGAAATTAATCGGTGAAGCTATCGCTCAACAATTACAAGCTCGTATTTCATTCCGTCGTGCTATGAAGCAAGCAATCGCATCAGCGATGCGTGTAGGTGCTCAAGGAATTAAATTAAAGTTATCAGGTCGTTTAGGTGGTGCTGAAATGGCACGTTCTGAAGGATACAAAGAAGGTCGTATTCCTCTTCACACGCTTCGTGCGGATGTAGATTACGCGATCTCTGAGGCTTTAACTGTATACGGAAAGATCGGTATCAAAGTATGGGTATTCCGTGGTGAAATCTATGGTAAACCAGATTTATCTCCTAATGCGAACATGGGATTACAATCAACTGCAGCGGATTCTCGCGGTGGTGATCGTGGACCTCGTGGACGTGGTGATGACCGCGGTGGTCGTCGTCGTCCAGAAGGAGCGGCTGATCAAGGTGGAGACCGTAATAAGCCAGGTGCTGGCGGTGCGAACCGCGGCCGTGGTGGAAAGCGATAAAATATATTTGAATTAGATATTAGACTTATAAGAAGATGTTACAACCAAAAAGAACGAAATTTCGTAAGCAGCAAAAAGGTCGCGTAAGAGGTGTTGCAACCCGTGGCCACGAGATTGATTTTGGATCATTCGCTATTAAATCTTTAGAGCCAGGTCGTATCACCGCTCGTCAAATTGAAGCAGCTCGTATCTCGGTAACCCGTGCTATGAAACGTGAAGGACAAGTTTGGATCCGTGTTTTCCCTGACAAACCTATTACTAAGAAACCTGCAGAGGTTCGTATGGGTAAGGGTAAGGGTGCTCCTGAGTATTGGGTAGCTAATGTTCGTCCAGGAACTATCTTGTTTGAATCGTCAGGAGTTCCTTTGGCGGTTGCTCAAGAGGCTTTACGTTTAGCAGCACAGAAGTTGCCAATGCGTACAAAGTTTGTTGTTCGTAGAGATTATTCAGAATAGGATATTAGACTCACAGTTTAATACATCCAAATAACATTGTTATGAAAAACGCAGAAATACAAAAATTAGGGGTTGAAGAATTAACAAAGCAGATTACTGCTGAGCAAGAGAATATCTCTCGTTTGAAATTAGCTCACGCTATTTCACCGATTGAGAACCCAATGCGCATTCGTCAAAACCGCAAATTGATCGCGAAGTTAGAAACTGCTCTAAGCGCGGCAAAAAAAGCATAAGTATTAATTTTTAATAGGCTGGTTCAAATACGCTATCGGCCAATTGTTTAACAGTAATCCAATAACCATGGAAGAAAGAAATCTAAGAAAAGTTAGAGTAGGGAAAGTGGTGAGTAACAAGATGGACAAGTCTATCACGTTAACCGTTGACCGTAAGGTAAAACACCCATTGTACGGAAAGTTCGTACAAAAGACAACAAAATTGATGGCACACGATGAGAACAACGAGTGCGGAATCGGTGACACAGTGAAAGTAATGGAAACACGTCCTCTTTCTAAAAATAAGTGTTGGAGATTAATAGAAATCGTCGCTAAAGCGAAGTAATTCTATATTGTTATACAAAATTTAAAATTTAAAGATCAAATAGTATGTTACAGCAAGAATCAAGATTGGGTGTAGCGGATAATTCTGGAGCAAAAGAAGTTTTAGTCATTCGCGTTTTAGGCGGTACTGGCAAAAGATACGCTTCTATTGGTGACAAGATTGTCGTTTCTGTGAAGTCGGCTTTATCTTCTTCTAGTATGAAGAAAGGTACCGTTTCAAGAGCAGTAGTTGTTCGTGTGAAGAAGGAAATTCGTCGTAAAGATGGTTCTTACATTCGTTTCGAAGATAACGCAGCCGTTTTATTAAACGCAAATGACGAGCCGAGAGGAACTCGTATTTTCGGGCCAGTTGCGCGTGAGTTGCGTGATGCAGGATTCATGAAAATTGTTTCCCTAGCTCCTGAAGTTTTATAATTAGATGAAATATTGGGTGAACCCAATTTAAGAATCATACAATGGAAAAAAATACAAGTAAGCCAGCAAAATTGCACGTTAAAAAAGGAGATACTGTTCAAGTTATCGCAGGTAATGCGAAAGGAAAAACAGGTGTAATCAAACAAATGATTGTTGATAAATCTCGTGCGATCGTAGAAGGAGCTAATTTGCAAACAAAGCACGTTAAGCCATCTGCAGCTAATCCTCAAGGAGGAATTGAAAAGCGTGAAGGTTCAATCCACATCTCTAACCTTATGGTTGTAGAAAATGGAAAGCCGGTACGTACAGGTCGTAAAATGAACGAGAAGGGTAAATTACAACGCTATTCTAAAACGACTGGTAAATTTATCGCATAATTAGAACTTAACCGTGGGTCGGAAATCCACAAAATATACTACAATGGCAGTACCTAGATTAAAAGAACGTTTTGTTAAGGAGATTGTACCAAGCTTAAAAGAAAAGTTTCAGTACAAGTCTATCATGCAAGTACCTAAGATTACTAAAATCGTAATCAATAAGGGCGTGGGAGCCGCAGTGTCGGACAAAAAATTAATCGATATCGCTATCGAGGAAATCTCGCAAATCGCTGGTCAAAAGGCAGTAGCTACGATCTCTAAGAAAGCCATCTCGAACTTTAAGTTACGCGAGGACATGCCTATTGGTGTGAAAGTAACTTTACGCGGAGATCGTATGTACGAATTCTTAGATCGTTTGACAACAGTTTCTTTAGCACGTGTTCGTGACTTTAAAGGAATCTCTGAAAAAGGATTTGATGGTCGTGGAAACTATACATTAGGGGTAAAAGAGCAAATTATCTTCCCTGAGATTTCAATCGATAAAGTAAGTAAGATCTCTGGTATGGACATCACGTTTGTGACGTCTGCAGCAACAGATGAAGAAGCTTACGCTTTATTAGCAGCGGTTGGAATGCCTTTTTCAAATCAAAAAAAATAAGTAGCCCGTAAGGCTTTCATAAAAACCTTTAAATTTTTACAAAATGGCTAAAGAGTCAGTAAAAGCAAGAGAAAGAAAACGCGAAGCAGCAGTTGCAAAATATGCAGTGAAGCGCGCAGCTTTAAAAGCAGCTGGAGATTACGTTGGATTGGATAAACTTCCAAAAAATGCATCTCCTGTCCGTTTACACAACCGTTGTAAATTAACAGGACGTCCTCGTGGATATATGCGTAAGTTCGGCATTAGCCGTGTTACGTTCCGTGAGATGGCATCTAACGGTTTAATTCCAGGTGTGACTAAGTCAAGCTGGTAATATTATTTGATTAATTAAATTCATTTTTGTAATTTTGCAGGCTCATTTGAAAACCCTGCGGCAAATTTAAAAACAATGACAGATCCAATAGCAGATTATTTAACCCGATTGAGAAATGCCTTGAAGGCACGCCATAGGGTAGTTGAAATTCCTGCTTCCAACATTAAAAAGGAAATTACGAAAGTACTTTTTGATAAAGGATACATTTCAAACTATAAATTCGATGATTCATCCGTACAGGGAACCATCAAAATTGCGTTGAAATACAACTCAGTAACGAAGCAACCTGCTATCGTTAACTTGACTCGTATTTCTAAGCCAGGTCTTCGTAAATACAATGGTGCTGAAGAGTTACCACGCGTATTGAATGGATTAGGTATCGCTATCTTATCTACTTCTAAAGGAGTAATTACAGATAAGGAAGCACGTACACTTCACATAGGTGGAGAAGTACTTTGTTACGTATATTAATTTTTGTTTCACGCTGAAAGGGGAGCAATCTCGAAATTTAAGCTATAATTAAAGTCTAATGTCAAGAATTGGAAAGAAGATTATCACTATACCTGCAGGAGTTACTGTAGAAGTTAGTACTGGTAATTTAGTGTCGGTGAAAGGTCCTAAAGGATCATTGTCACAACAAATTGATCAAGATATGATCATTACCATCGAAGAGGGTGTTTTAACTGTGGCTCGTCCGACAGAACAAAAGCGTCATAAAGCGATGCATGGATTATACCGTTCATTGATCAATAACATGGTCGTGGGTGTGAGTGAAGGTTACCAAAAAGACTTGGAAATCATCGGTGTTGGTTACAAGGCCACAAATCAGGGAAACATTTTGGAATTGAGTTTAGGTTATTCTCACTCGATTTTTATGGCCATTCCTGTTGAAGTTTCTATCGTAACTGCCATGGAAAAAGGTAAGAGTCCATTGGTTTCTTTGAAGTCTATCGATAAGCAATTAATCGGTCAGGTAGCAGCGAAAATCAAGTCTCTACGTCCAGTTGAACCATACAAAGGTAAAGGTGTTCGTTTCTTAGGAGAGCAAGTACGTCGTAAAGCTGGTAAAGCAGGCGGTAAAAAATAAATTATAAGCGTGGGCCGGAAATCCACACAAACAAGTTAACAAATGGCAACAATTAAAAATTTACGCAGAACCCGCATTAAACGTGCGATTCGTGCTAAAATCGCAGGAACAGCGGAGCGTCCGCGTTTAAGTGTATATCGTTCTAATTCTGCAGTTTATGCGCAATTAGTTGATGATTTAGCAGGCAAGACTTTATTCGCCGCTACTTCATACAAGAAAGATAAAGTGAATAACAATATTGAAGCTGCTAAAACAGTAGGTTTAGCAATCGCCGCGAAAGCGAAGGCTGCCGGAATTGAGAAGGTAGTTTTTGACCGTAACGGTTATTTGTATCACGGAAGAATTAAATCATTAGCTGAAGGTGCTCGCGAGGGTGGCTTACAATTTTAAGAAATAGATATGTCGCATTTACAAGCAAAACCAGTAAAGGTTAACGAAGGAGAGTTGAAGGAGAAAGTAGTAGCCATCAACCGTGTTGCAAAAGTAGTTAAAGGTGGTCGTCGTTTTAGTTTCTCAGCGATCGTTGTCGTAGGTGACGGAGCTGGTGTCGTAGGATACGGTTTAGGAAAAGCAAACGAGGTAACTGATGCTATCACGAAAGGTATCGAAGATGCTAAGAAGAATTTATTCCAAATTCCTTTGTTGAAGAACACCGTTCCTCACGAACAATTAGGAAAATTCTCTGGCGGTTTCGTTTTAATTAAGCCAGCTGCTCCAGGAACAGGATTGATCGCCGGTGGTGCGATGCGTGCTGTGTTAGAATCAGTAGGTGTGCATGATGTCCTAGCTAAGTCTAAAGGATCATCTAACCCACACAACGTAGTAAAAGCAACCATCGATGCATTAGTAAAGATGAGAGCTCCACATACGGTAGCTTTCCAACGTGGAATTTCTATTGCTAAAGTATTTAATGGATAATCAGAGCGCGAAAGCCTCTCTAATAGAACATACAATGTCTAAAGTTAAAATTACTCAAGTTAAAAGTGCAATTAAGCGCCCGGAAGTACAGAAACGTACGATCACAGCTTTAGGATTAGGTAAAATCCGTAAAAGTGTTGAGGTGGAATTGAATCCAGCGATTGCAGGAATGATTCGCGCCGTAAACCACTTAATTGTAGTTGAAAATATTTAATTAACATGCGAGTTACTGGAAACAGTAGCGCTAAGCCCCAATTAGAATGAAATTATCATCATTAAAGCCTGCTGAAGGCTCGGTAAAAGTTAGAAAAAGAGTTGGTCGTGGTCAAGGTTCTGGATTAGGTGGAACTTCAGCTCGTGGTCACAAAGGTGCTCAATCTCGTTCAGGTTATTCTCGTAAGAGAGGATTTGAAGGTGGTCAGATGCCATTACAACGTCGTGTTCCTAAGTTTGGTTTTAAGAACCATAACCGAGTGGAATACAAAGCAATCAACTTAGATACATTGCAAGCATTAGCTGATGCAATCGGAACTAAGGTGATCACATTTGAAACACTTTACACGCATGGTCTTGTATCTAAGTCTGACTTAGTGAAGATTTTATCTCGTGGATCTGTAACATCTGCTTTAGACGTAACAGTAAAAGGTTTCTCAGGTGCTGCTAAAGCTGCTATTGAAGCGGCAGGTGGTAAAGCAAATGTAGGTTAATCCTCTATTCTAATCGAATGAACAAGTTTATAACAACTTTCAAGCATATTTTCTCAATCGATGAGTTAAGAAGTCGTATCATAAATACACTTCTTTTCATTGCTTTCTTCCGTTTAGGTTCTTATGTCGCTTTACCAGGTGTAGATGCGACTAAGTTATCTCAAGCTGGAGAAGGTGGACTTTTCGGTTTGTTGAATATCTTTTCAGGCGGTGCTTTAAGTAATGCTTCGGTGTTTGCTTTAGGTATTATGCCTTACATTTCTGCTTCTATCGCGATTCAGTTATTGACCATTGCGCTTCCGTATTTCCAAAAAATGCAGAAAGACGGTGAGTCAGGTCGTAAGAAGTTAAACCAAATCACCCGTATCTTAACCATTTTCGTAACGGCTGCGCAAGCGTTTACTTATTTACAAGTAACGATTCCATCTGAAGCAATCATGGTAGATCCTTGGTTCTTCCGTTTATATGGCGTAGCTATCTTAATTGGTGGTACGATGTTGTGTATGTGGTTAGGAGAGAAGATTACAGATAAAGGTATCGGTAACGGTATTTCTATGTTGATCATGATCGGTATCGTTTCTCGTTTCCCAGCCTCTATTTTACAAGAAGCAGGTTCACGCGGAATGAGCGGTGCTTTGATGTTCATCATTGAACTAATCGCTTTATTCTTTGTTGTCATGGGTGCGATTATGGTAACTCAAGCAGTTCGCCGTATCCCTGTTCAATATGCGAAGCAAGTAGTGGGAAGCAAAGCAACAGCTGTAGGTGGAGAGCGTCAATACATTCCTTTGAAGTTAAATGCTTCAGGTGTAATGCCGATCATCTTTGCTCAGGCGCTTATGTTTATTCCGGGTTTAGTTGCTCAGTCGTTTGCTGATAAGTCAGAGTTTGCCTCTTCGGTTGCCTCGGCTTTTGGTGATTTTACGACTTGGCAATACAACGTATTATTTGCCTTCTTAATCATTGTGTTCACTTTCTTTTACACGGCGATCTCTATTAACCCGACTCAAATCTCTGATGATATGAAGCGTGGTGGAGGTTTTGTTCCAGGAGTGAAACCGGGTGAAGAAACAGCCGGTTTTATTGCAACGATTTTAGATCGTATTACTTTACCCGGAGCAGTGATGTTATCGTTAATTGCGGTTCTTCCTGCGGTCGCTAACTTGTTTGGCGTGACTAGAGGTTTTGCATCCTTCTTTGGAGGAACATCACTTTTAATCCTAGTAGGTGTAGTATTAGATACATTGCAACAAATAGAAAGTTATTTGTTGATGCGTAAGTATGAAGGTTTAATGCAATCAGGACGAGTGAAAGGTCGCTCTGAGATGATTAGCCGTTAAGATGATATATTTAAAGACACCCGCTGAATTAGCGATCATTCAAGAGAATGGCGAAATTTTAGCGAAGTGTCATGCGGAAGTAGCGAAGGCGATAGTGCCGGGAGTTAGTACTTTGGCTTTAGATAAAATCGCTTACGAATATATTAAAGATAATGGAGCGCATCCATCTTTTTTGAATTACCAAGTAGGAGCCCAAAAATATGCATACTCTTTGTGTATTTCGGTGAATGATGTGGTGGTTCACGGCTTACCAGGAGAATTACTCTTGAAAGACGGAGATATTATCTCGATAGATGGGGGAGTTTATAAGAATGGTTACCATGCTGACAGCGCTTATACCTATGCAATAGGAAATGTGGCAGAGGAGGTAGTTAAATTATTACAACGGACGAAAGAGTCCTTGTATTTAGGTTTGAATCAAGCCGCACCAGGCAAACGAGTAGGCGACATTGGTTTCGCCGTTCAATCGTACACGGAATCTTTTGGTTACGGTGTAGTGAGAGAGCTAGTAGGTCACGGTGTAGGTAAAAAGCTTCACGAAAGCCCAGAGGTGCCTAATTATGGTCGCCGCGGGGAAGGAGCTAAGTTAAAAGAAGGTATGGTCATTGCGATCGAGCCGATGATTAACTTAGGGAAGCGTCAAATCTCAGTTGACAAGGATGGTTGGACTATCCGAACACAAGATCGCAAGCCAAGTGCTCACTTTGAACACACGGTAGCGGTAGGGAAAGAAGGACCGATCATTTTGACGACTTTTGTCCCGATTGAAGAAGTGATTAAAACATCAACAGTATTGTTGAATATATAAATTAATAATTATGGCCAAACAGTCCTCGATTGAAGTAGACGGAATTATTTTGGAAGCTCTTTCGAACGCCATGTTTCGGGTAGAATTGGAAAATACGCACCAAGTTATTGCACATATTTCGGGCAAGATGAGGATGCACTACATCAAGATTTTACCAGGAGATAAGGTGAAGTTAGAAATGTCTCCTTATGATTTAAGTAAGGCTAGAATTGTTTACAGATACAAGTAATTAAAGGTTTGATTTTATAAATACAGTTAATATGAAAGTTAAAGCATCTATCAAGAAACGTAGTGCAGATTGCAAAGTAATCCGTCGTCACGGAAAGCTTTACGTAATCAACAAGAAGAATCCTAAGTTTAAACAAAGACAAGGATAATTCGACAGAATTTTAAATTGATTAATAACAACAATTAATTACCTATATGGCTCGTATTGCAGGGGTTGATATTCCCGACAAAAAAAGAGGAGAAATTGCACTAACTTATATTTTTGGTATAGGTCGCAGCACTGCTCAAAAAATATTAACGAAAGCTGCGGTTTCGTATGATAAGAAAGCTGGTGAGTGGAACGATACGGAGGCTAGCGCCATCCGTGCGATCATCGCTGCTGAATTCAAAACGGAAGGTCAGTTGAAATCTGAGGTTCAATTAAACATTAAGCGTTTAATGGACATCGGTTGTTATCGTGGATTACGTCACCGTAAAGGTCTTCCAGTACGTGGTCAACGCACGAAGAACAACTCACGTACTCGTAAGGGTCGTAGAAAAACAGTTGCTAACAAGAAAAAAGTAACTAAATAAAAAAATAGAGGGTAACACCTCTTCGTATTTTCATTTTCAAATTATGGCACAAGCAAAAAGAAAAGATAAAGCGAAGAAGAGAGTAGTTGTCGTTGAACAAAACGGTCAAGTACACATCAAAGCTTCCTTTAACAACATTATTATCTCCATTACTAACTCAGCAGGTCAAGTGATCTCTTGGGCTTCAGCAGGAAAGATGGGTTTCCGTGGGTCTAAGAAAAACACACCTTATGCAGCACAGATGGCAGCATCTAACTGCGCAGCGGTAGCTGTTGAAGCAGGAATGAAGAAAGCAGAGGTTTTCGTAAAAGGACCGGGAGCAGGACGTGAGTCGGCTATCCGTACTATCCAAAACTCAGGAATTGAAGTTTCTATCATCAAAGATATTACACCAATGCCTCACAATGGATGTCGTCCTCCGAAACGTCGTCGCGTTTAATAATTTTTATGCAGGGGTAATTAGTAATTATTTTCCCCCGCTTTTATTCACAATTTAATTACTTCATTGGGCATAAGAGGTCCAATGACTTTTAAGAAAAATGGCTAGATACACAGGTCCCAAATCCAAGATTGCACGTCGTTTCGGTGAAGCAATTCTAGGTCCGAGCAAAGCATTAGCTCGTAAAAACTATGCACCAGGTATGCACGGTAAAGGAAAACGTTCAAAGGTTTCTGAATACGCAGTGCAACTGAAGGAAAAGCAAAAAATGAAATACACATATGGTATTTTAGAGCGCCAATTCGAAAACTTGTTCCACAAAGCTGCTGTTAAGGCAGGGATCACCGGTGAAAACTTGATCAAATTATGTGAAGCTCGCTTAGATAATGTAGTATACCGTTTAGGAATTGCGCCTACTCGTCGTGCAGCGCGCCAATTAGTTATTCACAAACACATCAACGTGGATGGTGAAGTAGTAAATGTGCCTTCTTACTCTTTACGTCCAGGTCAATTAGTAGGTGTTCGTGCAAAATCAAAGTCTCTTGAAGTAGTTTCTAACTCTTTAGCAGCTCGTTCTCCTAAGATCTTTAATTGGTTAGAGTGGGATGGAGTTGAATTAGTAGGCAAGTTTATTGCTATGCCAGAGAGAGATCAGATTCCTGAAAACTTCAACGAACAAGCAATTGTCGAATTATACTCTAAGTAATCTCCTAACGAGATTGCTAGAGTTTTTAAAGAGTACCAATAACGTTTTTTCAGTATCATTTTAAGCTACGAAATATGTCAATATTAGCATTCCAAATGCCCGAAAAAGTTGTGATGGAAAAAGCCACAGACTTCCATGGGTTATTTGAGTTCAAGCCACTCGAAAAAGGTTACGGTGTTACCATTGGTAACGCACTTCGTAGAATCTTACTTTCTTCTTTAGAAGGATATGCTATCACTAGCGTTAAGATTTCTGGTGTGTTACACGAATTTTCTGCCATTGAAGGCGTTCATGAAGATGTATCTGAGATCATCTTGAACTTGAAAAAAATTCGTTTCAAGAAGACACAAGAAATTTTGGATAACAAAGTTTCTATGAAAATCAAAGGACAAACAGCCATCACTGCAGGTGATATCGCTAAGTTTACTCCTTACTTTGAAATTTTAAACCCAGAATTGGTTATTTGCAATTTAGATTCTTCGAAAGAAGTTGAAATTGATTTAGTAATCGAAAAGGGTCGTGGTTATGTTGCTGCTGATGAGCCTCGTGCAAACGAGTTGCCATTCGGACACATTGCTACTGATGCGATTTACACTCCGATCAAAAATGTGAAGTTTAGCATTGAGAACACACGTGTAGAGCAGAAGACAGATTATGAGAAATTAGTTTTAGATATCGAAACGGATGGTTCAATCCACCCAGAAGATGCATTGAAAGGTGCAGCGTATATCTTGATCCAACACTTTATGTTGTTCTCTGATCAAACAATGACATTTGAAACTCCTAAAGCAGAAGAAGATAATGTAGTAGATGAGGAATTACTTCACATGCGCAAGTTATTGAAGACTTCATTAGCTGACTTAGATTTATCTGTACGTGCTTACAACTGCTTGAAATCAGCTGACGTACGCACTTTAGGTGAATTAGCGAAATTAGAAATCTCTGATATGATGAAATTCCGCAATTTTGGAAAGAAATCATTAACTGAATTAGAGCAATTGATCGAGGAAAAAGGCTTGACCTTTGGAATGGATGTTTCTAAATATCGTTTAGACGAAGATTAATAAATAATTTAAACAAAGTAATAGGTGGTTTGCCGTGAGGTAAACTAACCGCAGCTCGCAAGAGCTTTTAACTTACGAAATAACACAATGAGACACGGTAAAAAATTTAATCACCTAGGAAGAACGGCTTCACATAGAGCTGCTTTGTTATCTAACATGGCATCTTCTTTGATCTTGCACAAACGCATCCAAACTACAGTTGCAAAAGCAAAGGAATTACGTAAATACGTAGAGCCAATGATCACAAAATCAAAAACAGATAGCACAAACAATCGTCGTGTTGTATTCTCTTATTTACAAAGTAAGGATGCAATAAAAGAATTGTTCTCTATCGTTTCTGAGAAAGTAGCGAATCGTCCAGGTGGATATACACGTATTATCAAGTTAGGTAATCGTTTAGGTGATAACGCAGAAATGTGCTTCATTGAATTAGTTGACTTCAACGAAACAATGTTAGCTGCATCAGCGGAGAAAGCGGGTAAAACTCGTCGTAGCCGTCGTGGTGGCGCTGCAAAAGCAACGGAAACAACGGAAGCTACGGCTCCAGTTGTAGTTCCGGTAGCTGCTGCTGAGCAACCATCTGCTGAAGTAATTGAAGAAGCACCAGTAGCAGAGGTAGTAGCTGAAGAGGCTGCACCAGAGGTGGCTGAAGAAGAAGCTCCAGTAGCGGAGGTTGTAGCTGAAGAGGCAGCACCAGAAGTAACTGAAGAAGAAGCTCCAGAAGCACCAGCAACTGAGGAGTCCACTGAAGAAAAAGGAGAAGACGCTTAATCTTTCTCTTATTATTTTTTAAAGGGCTTCAACTTTCCGTTGAAGCCCTTTTTTTAGGCAATAAGGATTTGACCCATATTTTATAACAGCATATTATGAGATTTACTGAGTCCACACCAGCAGTTTTACTTTTACAAGACGGAACTATTTTCCACGGGAAAGCACTAGGAAAAATAGGAACTCACGGAGGTGAGATCTGTTTTAACACCGGTATGACGGGTTACCAAGAAATTTATACTGATCCGTCTTATGCAGGTCAGGTGATTATTAATACAACAGCACACATCGGTAATTATGGTGTGATGAATACAGAGGAAGCGGAATCCCATCAGGTCCAAATCGCCGGCATAGTTTGTAATGAATTCTCCAGTATTCACTCCCGTGAAACAGCAGATGGTTCGTTGCAGGATTATTTAGCGAATGCGGGAATTGTTGGAATCTCAGGGATTGATACCCGCGCTTTGGTTCGTCACATTCGTACGAAGGGTGTAATGAATTGCTTAATCTCGTCAGAAATATTTGATGAAGCAGCCTTACAAGCGGCGCTTGCTAAAATCCCTTCCATGGAAGGTTTAGAGTTATCTTCACAAGTTTGTACTCAGGAAGCCTATTTCATAGGGGATGAGAAAGCAGAGCGCAAGGTCGCTGTGTTAGATTTAGGCGTGAAGAAAAGCATATTAAGCAATATTGCGGAGCGAGGATGCTACTTAAAAGTATTCCCAGCGAAGACGTCTTATACAGAAATTGCAGCTTGGAATCCAGATGGCTTCTTTGTTTCAAATGGTCCAGGGGATCCAGCGGTGATGTCTTATGCGATTGATACGGTGGCAGAGTTCTTGAAGAGCGATAAGCCTGTTTTTGGGATTTGTTTAGGACACCAAATCTTAGCACAAGTAGTAGGCCTACGTACCTACAAAATGCATAATGGACACCGTGGATTAAATCATCCCGTGAAGAACCTGATTTCAGGTCTTTCCGAAATCACGTCACAAAATCACGGTTTTGCGGTCAAGATGGACGAATTAAAGTCCTCTGATCAAGCAGAATTAACGCACATTAACCTGAATGACCAAACAGTCGAAGGTCTTCGTGTGAAAGGTCGCAAAGCCTTCTCGGTACAACATCACCCAGAAGCAAGCCCAGGACCACATGATTCACGTTATCTTTTTGATCAGTTTATCGATCTAATGAAATAAAAAAAAGCCCTGAGAGATCAGGGCTTTTTTTAAGAGGCTTTATAGCCAAAGAGCGAATTCTCTTTGATCATTTTGGAAACCGATTTCGGTACAAATTGTACCCATTCGTCCGTTCCAGATTGAATCATTTCTAACACTTGATCGGTGCGAATATTCATTAGTTTCTCATCGTAATTTTTGATTTCGGCTAATTTCTCATTGTCGATCAAATACTGGAATAGTCCTTGAAGATGACCTTCTGGTTTGAAATTTTTCAATTGAACAATCTCGCCAGTGGACGAAACAGTCGGGTAGAGGTATAATTTTATTTTCATTCCGAACAAACACCCGAAAGCGCTCATAATCCCACCCGGCACATCTTTATAATGATTTTCTTCGAAAATATATTCTAAATTAGGCATACCCATCACTAGGGCCATTTTTAATTTAGAAAATTTGCTTAAGTAGTCAACTAATTTGAAGTACTCGTGGAAGTTAGAAATTAATACGGTTTGGCCTAATGAACAAAGAATATCCACGCGATCTAAGAAGTCTTTCTCGTCGATTTTGTGCGTCTCATTTTCTAAACTTTTCAGCGTTAATTCAGACAATACGCAGATTTTATCATCGTCCACGTCTGGTTCTTGCTCAAACTGAGTAAGGCCCTTCTTTAACATGTCTGAGAAGATGTTCGTTACAGGACGGAAACGACCACGAACAGCTACGATATGTTTTTTAGCCAAAGCATCATAAGGCTGCATCACCTTTCCATCTGGACCAAAAACCGCGGCCATCGTATAGCCGTGCTTCACTAAATTAAGGGACATTAAGCGATTATCCACCTCTTTAAAGTCTGGACCCTCGAAGCGAATCATGTCGATCTCGATACGGTCTTTGTTTAAATCATCTAAAAGAGATAATAATAACTTCTCTGGATTTTCGTAATAATTATAGCATCCATACAATAGATTCACGCCAATAACCCCTAGAGCCTGCTGTTGTAAAATATTATCGTTATCCAGCATATTGACGTGAATAACCACATCGTTAAATCCCCCATTCGGAGTTAACTGAAAACGTAATCCGATCCAGCCGTGGGCGTCATTTGTCTTTTGGAAATTCAAGGCAGAAACCGTGTCTGCGAAGGCAAAAAAGCGTTTCTCTGCTGCAGATTCTGTCAAACGGACATTCAATAATTTGAATTCCCGATTTAACATTTTCATTAATCGTGTTTCGCACACATATTTGCCTGAAGCCTCTTCCCCATAAATGGCATCCGAAAATGCCATATCATAGGCTGAAATCGTTTTTGCAATAGTTCCAGACGCTCCACCGGCTTTGAAGAAATTAGCAGCCACATCTTGACCCGCACCGATCTCCGCGAAAGAGCCGTAAATACTGCGGTCTAAATTAACCTGTAGTGCTTTTTGCTTTGTTCCTATGGATTTAATATGTGATGTCATAGGTAGTGTTTTAAGTTTGTTGTCTTAGGCTTTTTAGCTTGTAGTGCAATTTACGAATTTATGGCCAAAACTCCCCTTTGTGATACAAGCAAAGTCCCGCCATCGGCCCCTCGCTGATGTGCCCTAGCTTCAATCCACTTTTCTTCATCACCTTTTTCAAGATGTCAGAATAGTAAAAGGCAACCGAGCCAGTGAAGTGAAAAATAGACGCCTCCTGATATCGCTTCAAGTATAATGTAATAAAGGATTCGAATGATTCTTCGATTAACGAATAACAAAAGGCCTCTTTTCGATGGTCAAATAAGAACTTTGAAAAACTAGCAAACCAGCGGTTTGGGAAAGCTTGTTTATAGGCCTTATCTAAAACCGTCAGACGATCTAACTCGCCAAACCTCTTTTCAAATACGGTCCGCAATTCCAAAGGCATGTGTCCGTGCAAATAACTCAAAACAAGGCTTTTCCCTAAATGGCCGCCACTTCCCTCATCCCCTAACCAAAATCCCAATGGAGGTATTTGTGCTGAAATTTGTGCACCATCCCAAAATCCTGAATTGGATCCAGTCCCTAAAATACAAGCTATACCCGCCTCTTTACCACAAAGTGATCTAGCCGCAGCGATCAAGTCATTTTGGATTTCAAGTGTGCAGCTGCTGGGAAAATAGGGCCTAAATGCCTCTGCAATAATCTCCCGCTGAGCGTCGCCCGTTACTCCGGTTCCATAATAATATACAGCTTGAATCGCGACTCCTATAAAACCAGATAACACCTTTTCTTGTGAAGTCTTAATTTCAGCAGAGGTCTCATAGTAGGGATTTATTCCAGCACTAAGGAAGCTATCGTAGGCAGATGTTGGATCCTTTATCAGTCTCCAAGCCGTTTTAGTCGAACCACTCTCAACGATTAAAATCATATTATGCTAGAATTCCGATGGGGGTAAATTTCTCAAAGACTTTCTCTGAATGAGGGGCATCTGCTAGCTCAGGTGTTAAGTCCTGACCCGCCCAATGCTCATAATGTTTGCCGTTTTTCCACAGTTTGGAATGCGTCATATCATAAATGAGCCCCTGAAAGGCGACCCAAATCTCAGGCTTATCCTGCCCATTTCTGAGAGCTAACTGTCCGCGAGTATATGTCTTCATATTTTACACGAAGCTAAAAAAAAAGGGCCAAAGACCATTTTTTTAAGAAAGATTTTTAATTTTACATCACAATACAAATTTCTATGAAACAATTCATTGTCTTTTTGTTTGCTATCTCCGTGATGGCATGTAGTGGCGGAGGGGATCCGGCTCCTACACCTACTCCACCACCTACACCTACGGTGAGTGTGGCCACATTAGTAAAGAAAGCGTGGACCGCCAGCTCAGCGCAGTGGGATGGTGTAGTAAAATACGATAAAACAAGTACTTCGAACGTAGTTCAAGGCTATTCTCAATATAAGTTAGATTTATCTACGGCTGGATCAGTTACCTTGACTGAATTTGACGGTAAAATATTCACAGGCACCTACACCGTGGCAACGGATGGTCTAAGTTTGACATTAAATGGATTGACTAGTGCTGATGGAGCACCTACAGGAACTGGTGGAACGATCATTTACACGATTTTAGCTACACCTACAGCAACAGGACTTAGCCTTCAACAAACAACGGCTTACGTAAAAGCGAGCAGTGCCATTGTTAAATTGGCTTTAGTTAATCCTTAATTAGAATTAATCAAATCAGAGCCGTCCTCGTGACGGCTTTTTTGTTATATGGAAAAGAGAACAGAAATCGGAGAAATAGGGGAGTTTGGTTTAATTAATCACCTGGCCGCACAATTTGTAGAGAAGCAGGCTTGGACAGATGTAGGTATTGGCGACGATACAGCTGTGTTAGATCCGAAGGGGAATAAGGTGGTAACGACGACTGAATTGTTGATTGAAGGCGTACACTTTGATTTAGCCTATACTCCATTGCAACATTTAGGTTTTAAGGCGGTTTCTGTGGTCTTATCTGATATCGCAGCGATGAATGCGATTCCTGCTCAAATCACGATTGGTTTAGGCTTAAGCAATCGTTTTTCAGTTGAATCAGTCGATGCGCTTTACGAAGGAATAAAATTAGCCTGTGAAGAATACAAAGTAGACCTTGTAGGAGGTGACACGACTTCTAGCCCTCAGGGTTTAATTATAGCCATGAATGCCACGGGAGTGGTAGAGGAGGAGAAATTAGTGAAGCGAAATGGGGCTAAAGAGAATGATGTACTTTGTGTTTCGGGCGATTTAGGTGCCGCATTGATGGGATTGCATTCGTTAGAAAGAGAGAAACAGGTGTTCTTATCTAATCCTGAAATGCAGCCGGAATTAGAGGGTAAAAGCTATGTCGTTTTACGACAGCTAAAACCGATGGCTCGTTTTGATATCATTCACGAATTAAGAGATTTAGGCGTTATTCCTACCTCGATGATCGATTGTTCGGATGGATTAGCCTCAGAAATTATTCATTTATGTAATGCCTCAGGCTTGGGTGCTCGAATTTTTGAGAAAAATATTCCGATTGATGACGAGACTTATCTTTCAGCTACCGAATTTAATCTGAGCCCATTAACGGCCGCCCTTAATGGAGGGGAGGATTATGAACTATTATTCACCGTTTCTCAGGAGGATTTTCCCAAAGTAGAGAAGATCGCAGACGTCACCGCGATCGGATATATGACTAATATGACTAAAGAACGGGTAATGGTCATGAAATCAGATGCAATCGTCGATTTAACGGCTCCGGGCTTCGGTAAAGCTTAGCCATTGGTCTACAAAATCAGCCGTTTGATAAATTTTAGGTAGTTTATGTTATATAATTGGTAATTTTGAATGTTGGGAATTGCCTGATATTTTTTTACGAGAAGATAATAACATGACGAAGTCGTCCTTCATCCGGAAATATTCGAATCGCTTTCTTTCGAGATGGCTGGTATTAGTCTTTGATTCATTCATTGTACTCTTCTCATTTTCCATTGCGACTTTACTAAGAATGAATTTCCAGTTGTCGGAAATTGATTTCTCCATATTTGCGTCTCAGCTTGTTTTTATCTTAGGATTACGCCTTTTGGCCTTCTTGTATTTCCAATCTTATGCGGGAATTATACGACATACGAGTATTGAAGATGCGATTTTAATCTTAAAAGCCGTCTTCGTTGGATCATTTGCTGCGGTTTTAGTTTCGGGGTTTATTCGAAATACCTTAGGATTTGAACATGTCTTTAATTTGTCGGCTTCCATATTAATTATCGATTTCTTTATTTGTTTATTCTGGATGATTATTCTTCGCTTTTTTGTGAAGAGTTTCTATGAATCCTTTATAAATCAATTTAAGCCTACCATAGGCGTTTTAATCTATGGTGCAGGTTATACAGGAATGTTGACAAAGAATGTTTTCCAAACAGATCGCAGCACGAATTATAAAATTCTAGGTTTTATTGACGACAATGAGTCTAAGATTGGTAAGACGATCGAAGGTATTAAGGTCTATAGCTTGCCAGAGGTTTTGGATAAGTTTGTGGGATCAAATGATGGTTTAGAAGTTATTATGGCCATCAATAATATGTCTGCTAAGTCGAAACGTAAAATTTCAGATATCTTCTTGGATCGCGGCGTTATCGTAAAAGCTTTACCTCCCGTAGATAAATGGGTAGAGGGAGAGTTTGCTATGAATCAAATTCACAACGTGAAGATTGAAGACCTTTTAGGTCGTGAGGTGATTCAGATGAACAATAAGCGCATAGGCGATGAGATTTCGGGGAAGGTCATTTTAGTGACTGGTGCTGCGGGATCTATTGGTAGTGAAATTGTTCGTCAATTAATTGCTTATTTCCCTGCTAAGTTGGTTTTAGTCGATCAAGGTGAATCTCCATTATATGATTTGGAATATGAATTAGCTGGTAAAGTGCCTGCTAACGTGCAGTTAATAGTGAATGTAGCAGACGTATCAGACACGCGACGTGTTAGTAAGATTTTTAAAATACACCGTCCTGATATAATTTTCCATGCTGCGGCCTATAAACACGTTCCTTTGATGGAAAATAATCCTTATGAGGCTATTAAGACAAATGTGATAGGTACCCGGATTTTAGCTGAGCTAGCTTCTGAATTGGGGGTCGAAAAATTTGTCATGGTTTCCACGGATAAGGCGGTGAATCCAACGAATGTGATGGGAGCGACGAAGCGTTTAGCAGAGATGTATACGCAGTCAATGAATCAACTGGAAGGAGTTAAGACCAAGTTTATTGCGACGCGTTTTGGCAATGTATTAGGGTCTAATGGATCCATAATTCCGTTGTTTAAGAAGCAAATTGAGCGAGGTGGACCAGTGACAGTGACCCATCCGGAGATTACGCGGTATTTTATGACCATACCGGAGGCGTGCGAACTCGTTTTAGAGGCGGCTACGATGGGTCAAGGCGGCGAAGTTTTCGTCTTTGATATGGGAGAGTCGGTCAAGATTATTGACCTAGCAAAGAAGATGATTACGCTAAGTGGATTACGAGTTGATAAGGATATTGAGATTCGGTATACGGGTTTACGTCCGGGCGAAAAATTATATGAAGAGTTATTAAATAACGACGAAAATACACTTCCGACGCACCATCCTAAGATCTTAGTGGCAGAAGTAAATACGCCGTCTTACGCTTATATGGAAGTGGCGACGAACGAATTAAACCTCTTGCTATCCAGCGGAGACAATAATTCAATGGTAGCGAAAATCAAGGAGATGATTCCGGAATACAAATCAAATAATTCGATATTTGAGACCTTAGATAAGAAATCGTCTTAACTAATTACACTCTTTTTAACGATCCAGATAGCCGCTAAGGTAAATAGCGGAGCAGCGATTACGTCCACACCATAATGAACGTGTTGGATTAACAATAAGCTAATGAGGACAAAACTGAGTCCGACAGCTGCCCATCTCTCCTTTGAGGTAGGTAAAAAAAAGCAAACAAATACCATCGTGGCCGTATGTCCCGAAAAGAACAGGTCTTTTGTGATGGCTAGATTATCCCCATAGATGAACATTTCAGCGAGGGGATCATGTAAATCCACTAGGCCAATGGGCGGTTCTAAAGCGACTAAATAGATTGATATAAAGCGAAATGCCGTCTCTAGATTAAATGCCCAGGCAAACCAAAGAAATTTTTTGGGCTCATGCAACAAGCGATATAATAGGTAAATAACGGAAATATAGATAATCCCAAAAATCAAGTAGGAAACATTTAGCGCCGGAATTGCGTTAAGTAATGGATCGTTCCACTGAACGCCTTTTCTTAATTGGATCCATTGGAAATAATTATCCGCCTTGATTGGAAAGATAGAGAATACGGCCAAAGCTCCTACGAATTGTAGGGCGAAGGTTCGATTTTTAAAGGCAGCTTTCCAGGATTGTTTCAAGTTTGAATGAAAATTAGGTAATTTAGGAAGCGAAATTAGTGCTAAAAAATAAAATAAGATGAAAAAGATCTCAAAAATTACAGTTTTTGTGTTGAGCATCATCACGAGCGCTTTTCATTTTTCTTGTGGCAGTGCCACAGAAGAAAATGCAAACAAGAAGATTAAACAGACAAATAATATGGATCAGAAACTAGAGAAAATAACTTTTGGAGCGGGATGCT
The DNA here is from genome assembly GCF_054558755.1 of Aquirufa sp. A-Brett2-W8. Lineage (NCBI taxonomy): Bacteria > Pseudomonadati > Bacteroidota > Cytophagia > Cytophagales > Flectobacillaceae > Aquirufa > Aquirufa sp. A-Brett2-W8. Next base: position 112,795 of record NZ_JBPXKS010000006.1, on the reverse strand, counting down.
TCTGGTGCGTGGAGGCCGTTTTTCAACGCGTAAAAGGGGTGAAAGCAGTTAACTCAGGTTATATGGGCGGAAAGATGAAGAATCCGACCTACCGGGAAGTTTGTTCTGGTTTGACGGGTCATGCGGAGGTTTGTCAATTAAATTATGATCCGAAGGAAGTGAGTGTGGCTACGTTGCTGGAGATTTTTTGGCAAACACATGATCCCACTACATTGAATAGACAAGGAGCAGATGCGGGAACGCAATACCGTAGCGCGGTGTTTTTCCATACGCCTGAGCAGCAAAAAGAGGCGGATGCCTGGAAGCAAAAATTGAATGATTCACATGTTTTCCCGAATCCAATCGTAACGGAGATTACAGCTGCATCGGAGTTCTATGTGGCAGACGACTACCACCAGAATTATTTCAATGAGAATGGGACGGAGCCTTATTGCCAGATCGTTATTAAACCGAAGATGGATAAGTTTTTAAAGGCCTTTAAATCAAAATTAAACTAGAATCCACCTTTATCGTAGAAACTACGCCGGCGGGAAAGTTTTAAATCCTGCAAAAGGGTTGATTTAACCCGGAGATCGAAGGAATAATTACTTGAACGGCCATAGAACGGACTTGCTATCGGAGTCCAGTTGAAATTCATTTCCCAGCAATGTAGGTCGCGGTGCACGGACATATTCGTGTAGGTCAGGCCTTTGTATTTAAAGTCAAAACCGGAGGTTACCGAGAATTTCCATTTCTCGGAAAGACTTAGGTCCCCTTGGAAACTAAGTCCACTGATGTTTTGGGGTGAAGCTAAACCGGTCTTGTTCATGCTATATTGATAGGAGAAAGAGAAATTCCAAGGCACATTCCAGTCGACATAGTCGTCTAGATTTCGGTTTATTTGGTTCATTTGTGCCTCGCTAGCATTTTTATTTTCTTTTGGCTTAGGCTTTCCTGCTGAGAAACGACGGCCTAAAGAGAAGTTAAAACCTTGTAAACGGGCTAATCCAGCCCCTTGGCTAAACATATAGTCAGGCGTTCTTCGTCCAATATCGAAAAATAGGGGATCAGCCACATAGAGATACGGATCGAAACTTCCACCCATATTAATGTCAAAATCTTTCACACGGGAGGCGAGGTTAAAGCCGATATTGGAGAGGGCGTATTCTTTGGCAAGTAAATTATAACTACCGTTCAAACCGAAATTATCCAATATCCGTACCTTTTCTGTTAGCACACTAGCGGTGTCTGACTTAGTTTTTAACTTCGCCTCTAGCGTATTTTGGATGCCAAAAGAAATCGCCCCCGAGGCACCCCCATAACTCATTGTACGTGGATCAAAAGTGCTGATTCGCCGAATATCGCCTATTTGCTCCTTGCCATCCGTATTGATGAATTTCCGATTATTGATACGCACATCTTGGAAATACCCTAAACTTGGATCAGAGTTATCAGGCGTATAGCTTAAACTAACCGACGGAACTACTGTGTGTCGGATAGCTTCTAAACGACCCTTTTTGAAACGTAATGTCCCAAATAAACGCGTATTCATGCTCGCTGAAAATGCAATCTGCGAATTGAATTTAGGTAAACCTCCCACGGTATCGATGCGGACTGTCGAATCAGCAGGGACATACGTATATTTATAGGATCTAGTATACATATTACCAGACCAAGAAACGCCTGGAGTCAAGTTGATATGTTTCGTTAATTTCAGGTTAGGTAACGATAAAGGAATGCTATAATTAAATTTCGTTTGGGCCTTTTCCCACAGAATCGGAAGCGTACTCGCATCCACCGGAATCACCCCTGCCGGCACATCGTCAGCTCCCGTGGGAATAAAGGGTCTTTGAATGGTTCCTCTAAGTGAATTGGAAGAACGCGGATAGACGTCAAATTCGTAACGCGTGTAGGGATCGCCTATTTGGTTCGTCATTGAAATACCTCCAGAAAAATCTAAACCGACACGAAATTGATCAATGAATCGATCCCCTAAAGAGTTTTTCTTTTTGAAGGGTTGTATTTGGTTTAGGCCAAAGTTAAAATCCGTTCCAGCATCGAAAACTCGAGTACTTGTATTTTGGTTGATTCTAAGGTTAATGCTGGTGCGGACTGTCTGTCCAAAATTACGGGAATACTGCACCGATGAACCGATCGTATTCGACAGGTATTGCTGTGTATTAAACGTATTGAATTGATTGTATGAATTGGAGGCGATGTTAACGGAAGCCGAGAAACTTGAATTTCCTGAGCTGCGTGGCGCATGAGACCATTGCAAGGCAAAGTCGGTCCGCTTTGTCGGGGCAAATTCATCCCCATTCGTATTGCGATTGAAGGCTAAATTAAAGCTTCCCGTATACCGGTAACGCTTATTATATTGCGAATTAGCACCTAGTCCCCAGCCACCTTTGGAGTATATTTGGCCCGTAAATCGTACCCCAATATTTTCACTAGCTGCCCAATAATACCCCCCCTCGCGTAAATAGAATCCACGGCCATTTGGCTCTTCTCCATAGGTAGGCATGATAATACCTGATTTTCCGGCTTCTTTAGGCTGGGAATAGGGAAAAAAGCCAAAAGGTAAGCCAATAGGCAATGGAATATCATTTAATTCAAAGTGAAAGGGGCCGGAGATGATCTCTTTTTTACCCACCACCTTGATCTTACTAGCCTTTATGTGAAAGTGAGGATGCGTTAAATTACAGGTGGTATAAATGGCATTTCGAATGTATAGGTTCTCTTCCTCGTCTTTTTTGACATTTTTACCTTGCACAAATCCCTCTCCTTGTTGTGTGACAATACCTTTAATGATGGCCCGCTTTGTCTTGAAATTATAGCGTATTTCGTCTGAATCGTATTTATCACTTCCCTGCAGAAAGACTGGAAGTCCGATCATTTTTTTAGTTAGCGTATCCTTAGTTCCGATCGCGTAGACTTCATTTTTTGCCCAATCGAGGCGTATATAATTAGCTTCGAGAGAGATTTCTCCGTATTTGACTTTGGCACCTCCATATAGATTCACTACTTGTGCATCTGCGTCTAAGATCGTAGAGTCTACGGCAGAATAGTAAACCGTAGTCTGCAAATTAGCGGCCGTATCTTTCGGGATGGATTTTTGTAAAGTATCCGTCGAAATTACCCGCTGTGCTTTCGCTTCTGAAAGAGAAGAAAAAAGGAGGAGCAGGGTAATAAAAAGGTAATATGTGGATTTCTTTACCAAATGGAATTTAAAAATTATATTTGTACTTATAAATACAAGCCTACAAAATTACATCTTTGCTTGTTATCAACGTATAACAATTAGAAAATAATGTTTAATCAGATAAAATCTATCGGTTTATTTTTCTCGCTGGGTTTATTGCTGACAGCATGGATGCCTAGCGGCATTCAGAAAACGGATAATAAGAATAAGATCAAAGTGGTTTGCTTAGATGCGGGCCACGGAGGTAAAGATCCGGGATGTTTGGGTCCTAAAGGGTCTCATGAAGGAATTGTAACCTTGCATATTATTCAGGAGTTAGGGAGGAAGCTAAAAGCAGCTCATCCGGATTTGAAGATTATTTATACGCGTGATACGGATACATTTATTGAATTGAACGAACGAGCGAATATTGCTAATCGAAATAAAGCGGATCTTTTTATTTCCGTGCATTGCAATGCGGCGGCGAATAAAAATGCGTATGGAACGGAAACCTATACCATGGGTTTGCATAAAACAGATGGTAATTTGAACGTAGCGAAGCGAGAGAACTCCGTTATCTTACAAGAGAAGGACTATCAGAAGACTTATGATGGTTTTGATCCGAGCTCTCCGCTGGCGCATATTATGATGGCGAATTACCAAAGTGCTTTTATGGCGAGCTCGGTAAAATTCGCTTCGAAAGTGGAAGAGCAGTTTACGAAGACCTATCAACGTAAGAGTTTTGGCGTGAAGCAGGCCGGTTTTTTAGTTATCTGGCGAACGGCGATGCCTAGTGTTCTCGTAGAAACGGGATTTTTAACGAACCCAGAGGAAGAGAATTATTTAACTTCCTCCACAGGTCAATCAGAGGTAGCGACGGCAATTGCCACTGCCTTTAAAGCTTATAAAGAAGAAATAGAAAAATAGATACGATGCTTAAAAGCAATGAATTGAAAGTAGGGTTTTTGGCACTATTAGCCTTTTTAATCCTTTATTTCGGATTTAATTTTCTGAAAGGGAATGATATATTCTCATCGGCTCGTATCTATTATGTAGAATACGAGAATGTAGATGGCTTGATGGTTTCTAATCAAGTGATGATAAATGGTATCGAAGTAGGAAAGGTGAAGAAAGTGGAAATTCAACCCTCTAAGTCCAATAGAATTTTAGTCACCCTTCGCCTTAGCCAGGATATGGTGATTCCTGATAAAACAGTTGCGGTTCTATCTGATGGAGCGCTTTTAGGCGGAAAAATAATTCGCTTGCGTCTAGAGGGCAAGGGAAATTTAGCAGAGGAGACCCTTTTAAAAGGCGAAACAGAGGTAGGCTTAACCACCTTATTGAAAGAACGTGCGATTCCTGTGATTGCTAATGCCGATTCGCTTTTAGTTTCCTTTCGTCAAATTTCTACTAAGTTTGACAATACAGGAACCTACCTGAATACCTTGTTGAAAACATCGAATGAAACGGTGTCGAATCTGAATGGATCGGTGAATGGCATTGTAGCTGATAATCGGGCGAATATTGCTCAGATTTCTTCCAATATGAAGACTTTGTCATCAGACTTAATGGAAACCGAGAAGCAATTGCGCCCTTTATTAACAAAGTTCAATTCGGTGGCTGATTCGTTACAAGCACTAAGGTTAGGTAAGACTTTGAAAGAAGTCGATGCTGCGGTCATTTCGCTGAAGAAGATTGTGCAAGGTTTAGAGCGTGGCGAAGGCACGGCGGGTAAATTGATTAAGAATGATAGCCTATATGTAGGTTTAAATAAAACACTCGTTGATCTAGATAAGCTATTGCTTGACTTCAGATTACAGCCGAAACGGTATATTGGCATTTCCGTTTTTGGAAAGAAAAACACCCCTCCTTCTAATTAATCTATGTCTACGATTCAAGTGAAAATTACAGCCAGTCCTGAGCTGTCTGATATTTTAGTCGCTGAACTGAGCGAAATTCAATTCGATATTTTCGAAGATGCTGATTCGGGGGTAATTGCTTATTGCCCTGAAGTGGATTTTTCTGTGGAGGCTTTAGCGGAGATTATGTCCCGCTATGGTTTAGAAACCTACGAAACTAATCGAATTGAGAAGCAAAACTGGAATGAAGTATGGGAAAGTAATTATGATCCTATTCGAATCGAGGACTTAGTGTTGATTCGCGCCAGTTTTCATCCGTCTGAGCCTGGTTTTCAGGTAGAGTTAGTCATTAATCCTAAAATGTCTTTTGGAACGGGTCACCACGAAACGACTTCGCTGATGGCGAAAGCTTTGTTCGATGTGGATATAACGGATAAAAGTGTTTTAGATGCAGGAACGGGTACGGGTCTATTGGCTTTTGTGGCAAAGAAACGTGGTGCGGGATTCGTGCGCGGCTTTGATATCGACGAATGGTCAGTAGAGAATTCTATCGAAAATGCCGGCTTAAATGCTTGCGAAGAGATTCCATTCGTGCTGGGAACTATCCTTGAAGAGGATGAGACCACGTATGATGTATTATTAGCCAATATTAATCGAAATATCTTATTAGCAGAAATGGCGGAGTATGCTGTGCGCATTAAGCCAGGTGGCCTACTTTTCTTGAGTGGTTTCTACACCGAAGACATTCCACTTTTATTGGAATCCGCTGAAAAGCAGCAACTTAATTTAATTTCTCAATCATCAAAAAACAACTGGGCTTGCTTGCAATTGAGAAAAAAACCTTAATTTTAAAGGTTTGACTCTTGTAATCCGGAAAATCGGATGTTTTTAAAATGAAAATAGCTCCTAACAAACCTTTCAAGGTTGTTTATTCTTTATTGTCTCACGAATGCCTCGGGTACTTATTCGAAGTCTTTGTGGTGCAATTAAATGAGAAGGGAGCTTTGACTTGGGAGTATCAAACGCTTACTTCTCGGAATTTCCATGAATTTGAACATTCGCTGGATGAGCGCGATCGCACTGCGGTAGGTTTGATCGAGAGTATGAAACCAATGGCGGTTTACGAGAAGTTCAATACTTCGAAGAGGAAGACGGTGGAGGAATTCTTTTTAAAGACGTTTGACGCGGAAAAAGGAGAAAAGGAAATTCAAGAGGCCGTCATGTCGGTAATTGAGAAGAAGAGGGGTCAGGTTTTTGGACTTATTTGTCCAGAAAAGACACTTTTTATCATGGGAAATGATGGAAATCCGATGCGTCAATCCGTTCAAATCGAAGCGGAGGCCGTAGATGTATTATTCCATTTTATGCGTAATGAGGAGAATACACACTATTTCCCTACGCTGAAATACCTAGGTAATAAATTAGAGTTCCAGCACAAGGAGGCGGTTGTTTTATGTGATGAACCGGCTTGGATGCTGATGAACCAGAAGTTATATCACTTCAATCCAGAATTAGAGGGCAAAAAATTGCGTCCTTTCTTGAATAAGAAGTTCGTGGCGATTCCCAAGAATATGGAGGAAGATTACTTCCGAAAATTCGTGAAGGCCATGGTCGCTCGCTACCCCGTATACGCGAAAGGTTTTGAGATTACAAATACCGAAAAGCCTGTTCAATTCTTGCTTTCTTATGGGCCCACAGCGCCTAAACTAGAGGATGAAGAGACTTTTAAAAAGAAGGCTGCCTTAGAAGCGGCTGATCGTTGGAATTTTGTGTTGTCCTTTCAATATGGCAATAATCGATTCCCTTGGGATGGTCTGTCGTCAGATGCGAATGTACTCTTTGAAAAGAAAGGGGACAGCTATGCTTTCCAAAAAATTATGCGTTCGCATGTGAAGGAAAAAAGAGCTTTCCAGCTTTTGAAAACCTTAGGGTTAAAGATGGAAAATGATGGTAGAGCTTCCATGCAACGTGGAGAGGCCGTTCAATGGTTAACTTCAAGTAAAGAAGCTCTCGATCAAGCAGGTTTTGTAGTTCAGTTTAAAGGGGATGGGCAAGCCCCACGTTATTTCCTCGGAAAGCCAGAAATCAATATTCGCATTGGTGAAAAATTAGATTGGTTTGATATTCAGGCGGTGATTTCTTTTGGGGAGTTCTTAATTCCTTTCTTGAAAATTCGTCAGCTCATCCTCCAAAAGAAGAAAGAATTTCATCTGCCGGATGGTTCTATCGCGATGATTCCGGATAACTGGTTCCATGATTACCAAGATTTATTCTATTTCTCAGAGACACGTCCCGGGGAAGAGGGTGTTTTCTTGCGTCGTCAGCATTATCAGCTAGTGCAGGAATGGGAGAATCAAGACCTAGTGAAGACGGCTTTACGCTCTAAAACGGTCAGTGATTTAACGCTTGAATCAAAAGAATATCCTATTCCTAAGAACTTTAAAGGAACCTTACGTCCGTACCAATTAGATGGTTATCGCTGGATGCGCACGCGTCAGGCGGCTGGTTTAGGCGCCTGTTTGGCGGATGATATGGGTCTAGGTAAAACGGTACAGACACTTTGCTTATTACAGAGTTTGAAGGAACAAGGGGAGACCTTGCCTACCTTACTAGTGATGCCTACCTCCTTGTTATATAACTGGGAGATGGAGGCGAAGAAATTTACGCCTCAACTACGTGTTTTAGTCTATAGTGGACCTCAAAGGGAGAAGCTGCAGGCTCAGATCGGTAAAGTTGATTTACTTCTTTGCTCTTTTGGAATGGTGCGATCTGACATTGAATGGTTCGAAAAGCAAGCCTTTTCGTATGTCATTTTAGATGAGTCGCAGGCGATTAAGAATCCGATGGCGAATATTACCAAAGCCGTTCAAAAACTAAATGCTAAATTCCGTCTCGTCATGACGGGAACTCCGCTGGAGAATTCGACGATGGATCTTTGGTCCCAAATGAATTTTGTCAACACCGGCTTACTCGGAACGCAGCGCTATTTTAAAGATCATTTCCAATTGCCTATCGAAAAGAAGGCGGATATGGAGAAGAAAAAACGGCTATACTTCTTAATTAAGCCCTATTTATTACGTCGCGAGAAGCGTCAAGTGGCCGCGGATTTACCAGCTAAAATGGAATCAGTGACTTATTGCTCGATGACCGAGGAGCAGGAACGTTTGTACGATAAGACGAAATCGTTCTATCGGGATGTTTTATTGAAGCAGATTAAGGACGAAGGTTTACAGAAATCTCGATTCTCCGTATTGCAAGGTCTCACGAAATTGCGCCAGCTCGCGAATCATCCATTGCTTTGCGAGGAGGGTTATACAGGTGATTCTGGTAAGATGGAAGCTGTTTTAGAGAAATTAGAAACAGTATTAGAGCAACATCACAAAGTGTTAATCTTTAGTCAGTTTGTACAGCACCTGAACTTGATTAAAAAGGCTTTAGATGAGCGCGGTATTGCATACGCCTATTTAGATGGTAGTACGCTTGACCGGAAGGGCCAGGTGGAGAGTTTCCAAAAAGACGATGGTCAATCGGTTTTCCTTATTTCCTTAAAGGCGGGTGGTGTAGGCTTGAACTTGACAGCGGCTGATTACGTTTTCTTATTAGACCCGTGGTGGAATCCAGCGGCAGAAGCTCAGGCCATTGACCGGGCACACCGAATCGGCCAAAAGAAAACGGTATTCACCTATAAATTCATTTCGAAAGAAACGGTGGAAGAGAAAATTCTGGCCTTGCAGCAACGCAAGAAGGATTTAGCCTCCGAATTAGTCACGTCAGACGAGAGTATCTTACGCGCCTTGAGCGAGGACGAGGTACTCGATTTATTAAGCTAAAATCTTAACGAGAATATTTTTAGCCACTTCATGACTGATGAAGATGGGTTCTGCGTCATTGATGGAGACGAAAATAGATCGATCAAATTCATTTATCTCTTTAATATCTAGTTTTGCTCCCAGACTCAAATGCAGCTTTGTTAGCAATTGTAAGAATACCGCAGAATCTTGAGCCACTCCCATTAATTTACAGGTTTTGTTTGCCTTGATTTCGGATAAGTGAGAATAGGCTAATTCTGGTAAAACGCCTTCTTTGTTCGGAATAGGGTCACCATGCGGATCGGTTTTAGGGAATCCGAGGTACTCATCTAATTTGTTGACTAAATCATCGGATTCGATGTGCTCTAATTGTTCCGCGATTTCATGCACTTCATCCCAGTTAAAACCCATTTTATCGACTAAGAATACTTCCCAAAGTCGGTGCTTCCGCACAATGGATAACGCAATCTTTTCTCCCGTAGGACTCAAGCGCACGCCTTGGTATTTCTGGTAATTCACCCAACCCTTTTCGGCTAATTTGCGTAACATATCCGTAACGGAGGCTGCTTTCGTTTGCATTAGCTCTGCAACGGCATTGGTCGAAATCTCTTCAGATGTTGCTTCTGAGAGGCGGTGAATGACCTTTAGGTAGTTTTCTTCTGTAAATGAAATTGCCATAGGGCAAATATAGTAAATTAAATTTTTAGGTTAATCTAAAAAATATTTTTAAATTTGTTAAAATTTAAATTATGTCGAGTCCTTGGCGTTCTAGTCCTAAAATGAAATCCCTCTCCGAAGTGTTTGGGACAATACCCGTGCCCACGGGGAATGGTTTCTGGAAGAATTTGCGTGCCTTTATGGGACCTGGTTTTTTAGTCGCAGTAGGCTATATGGATCCAGGAAACTGGGCAACGGATTTAGCTGGTGGCGCTTCGTTCGGCTATACTCTTCTTTCGGTTATCCTTGTTTCGAGCATCTTTGCCATCATTTTACAACACTTAGCCTTAAAACTAGGGGTGGCCTCAGGTCGTGATTTAGCACAAGCCTGCGGGGATGCTTTTTCGAAGCCGGTCGCCATCTTTTTATGGTTCGTCTGTGAAATAGCCATTGCCGCTTGTGATTTAGCGGAGGTGATTGGATCGGCGCTAGCCTTGCAATTGCTTTTTGGGATTCCGATTCTAGCTGGAATTGTGATCACGATATTAGACGTCTTTTTGATTTTATATTTCCAAAACAAAGGCTTCAAGGTCATTGAATCCATCGTTTTATCCTTACTCATCGTCATCGTTTGCTGTTTTGCCTACGAACTATTTATTTCGCAGCCTTCCATGTCGGGCATCATGGCCGGCCTTGTTCCGCAATCATCCGTCGTGATGAACCCGAGTCAACTGTATGTGGCGATTGGAATTTTAGGGGCAACGGTGATGCCACATAATCTGTATCTGCATTCGAGTATCGTGCAGACGCGTGCCATCAAAGATACGGAGGAGGATAAAGAGAAGGCCATTAAATTCGCCACTTGGGATTCTACCTTATCACTTGGATTAGCCTTTTTTATTAATGCAGGGATATTGATTTTAGCCGCCGCCGCCTTTCATGGAAATAACTTACAACATGTGGCGGATATCCGGGATGCCTATCAATTATTGGATCCGGTTTTGGGGAGTAAATTAGCGAGCATCTTGTTTGCTGTTGCCTTATTAGCTTCAGGCCAAAATGCTACCTTAACCGGAACCCTAGCTGGCCAAATCGTCATGGAAGGATTCCTCGATTTACGAATTGCTCCATGGCTTCGTCGCCTCATCACTCGATTGATCGCCATTATTCCCGCCTTTTTTATTACCTGGATTTATGGGGAATCGAAGATAGGGGAGCTGCTAGTCTTTTCTCAAGTCGTCCTATCGATGCAATTAAGCTTTGCCGTGATTCCTTTAGTACTTTTCACGGGGGATAAGCAGAAGATGGGAAAATTTGCGAATTCGGCGCTTTTGCAGGGAATCGTTTGGGCGATTACTGCGATTATTTTAGGCCTGAATATGTACCTGCTGGCTCAGGTGTTAGGATTCCTTTAAACCAAGTGTCGTCACCTAAGTAATCGATAGCTCTCCATTTAACAGCTAGTTTAGGTTCAGGAATTCCTTCTCCTATCGATTTTGGACTTCTGATTTTCCAAATTTCATCTACTAGCCCGTCCGCAAATAATCGCTCCATAGTTTTGGCGCCGCCCTCTACGAGGATGGATTGAATTGGTAAGGACGCTATTTCCGCGGATGATTGCAAAACTAGGGTTTCTCCGCCATCTTGTTGGACTTTTGCCGTTAAGGGCATTCTGCCAGACGGATCTACTACAATCCGTATCGGATTTGCTCCTTTCACTAGTCGAGTTGTTAACGAAGGGTCATCGTTGATGATGGTTTGGACACCCACTAATATACCCTGGTGCTCTGCGCGCATTTGATGTACGCGAATAGCGGATAATTCAGTAGAAAGTTGAACTGGCACTCCTGCAAGACCTGCGATGAAACCATCAGCGGAGCAAGCGTATTTGAAGGTAATATAGGGTCTTTTTAGGCGAAAAAAAGTAAAGAAATGGCGGTTAATCCATTCGCCTTTTTCGGCTAGTAAGCCTATGTGGCAGGTGATGCCTGCGGTTTCTAATGCGGAGACTCCTTTCCCCGCTACTAGTGGATTGGGGTCTAGATTTGCGATATAGACTTCTTTGATGCCGGATTGAATGAGTAAATCAGCACAGGGAGGAGTTTTGCCAAAGTGGGAACAAGGTTCAAGTGTGACAAAGGCAGACGCGCCTTCAACCGATTCGGTGGCATGATGAATGGCATTTACCTCTGCATGTGGCCCACCATAGTGCTGGTGATAACCTTCGCCTAAAATGCAATCATTCTTTATGATGACGCAACCGACGAGTGGATTAGGTGCAACGCGCCCTGTGCCCAGTAAGGCTAGGTCGAAAGCGCGTTGCATCCAAATCTCTTTATTCAACATGTATTGGTTTGCGGTTACTCGATAAATAACTGTAAATCGCAGGAATGATGTATAGTGTCAAGGTAGTCGAGAATAACATACCACCTACTACGGCGATACCCATTGATACTCTACTTTGGGAACCAGAACCTAAAGCTAATGCGATGGGTAAAATACCAAGAATCGTACAAAGCGAGGTCATAATAATAGGACGGAAACGAGCTACAGCCGCTTCTTGAACCGCTTTTGTTTTTTCAGATCCAGACTCTTTTCGTTGGTTCGCAAATTCTACGATCAAAATACCATTCTTCGTGACCAATCCGATGAGTACGATGATACCGATTTGGGAGAAAATGTTCAAGGTTTGGCTGAAGTCCCAAAGCGTTAATAAGGCACCCGCCACCGCTAATGGAACGGTAAACAAGATGATAAATGGATCGATAAAGCTTTCGAATTGTGCCGAAAGGATTAAATAAATCAACAAAATCGCTAAAGCAAAGGCGAAAAGAAGGGAAGAGCTAGACTCTTTGAATTCCTTACTTTGGCCATCATACGCAGTAGAGAAAGAAACATCAAAAGTCTCTTTCGCTAATTTATCCATCTCATTCAATGCTTCACCTAAAGTAACTCCTTTTGCCATCTGCGCGGTCACCGTAGCGGCCACGTAGCGGTTATAGCGGAAGAGCTGCGGCGGCGTACTTTGCTCCGTGATCTTCACCAGGTTATCCAGCTGTATCAAATCCCCACGGTTGTTTTTCACGTAAAGAGATTTCAAATCGGAAACATCATTCCGCATCGGACGGTCGATTTGACCGATGATTTGGTATTGTTTTCCATCCATCACGAAATAGCCAAAACGTCTACCCGATAGACCTAATTGTAGGGTTGTAGCCACGTCTTGTATGGAAACTCCTAGGTTTTGGGCTTTATCACGGTTAATTTCTAGGCGTAGTTCAGGCTTCGTAAATTTCAAGTTGACATCTGCCACCTCGAACTTCGAACTCTCCCGAACTTTGGCCATAAACAAAGGAATATTCTTCTTCAAACTCTCGAATGTCGATGCCTGAATGACAAAGGCAACCGGTAAACCACCGCCACCACGCTGACCAGTGGATAAAGTGGGCTCCTGAATTAAGGTCGCGCGCGCTCCAGTGAATTTCTTAATCTTCGGTTGAATCGCATCCGCAATTTGTTGCTGCGTTCTTCGGGTTCCCGGATCCGCTAAAATAACACGCATACTTCCCGTATTCGAACCTCCATTTCCAAAAGGAGGGGAGGTGATCGAGTAAACGGCATAACGCTCATTTGCAGGAATTTCAGAGATTAAAAACTTAGCCATCTCATCCGTATAATTCAACATATACTCAAAAGTGGCGCCTTCCGGAGCTGTCGCATTAATACGAAGGCCACTCCTATCTTCTAAAGGGGCTAATTCTGATGGTATTGCCTCAAATTTAAACAACGCATAAATAATGCCAAATAAGGTGATCATAATCACCCAAGCCATCCAGCGAATTTTAATAAATGCGGCGAGGGAATCTTGGTAGCCTTTCGTTAAGGCGACAAAGAAAGGCTCAGTAACTGTATAGAACCAAGGTTTTGTATGACTTCCTTTCAATAAACGGGAACTCAACATCGGTGTCAAGGTTAAAGAAACAAAGGCAGAAATAATGACGGATCCCGCAACTACAATTCCAAATTCACGGAAAAGTCGACCCGTAATTCCTTGCAAGAAAATCACTGGCAAGAATACGGCGGCTAAGGTCACCGTAGTTGAAATGACTGCAAAATAGATCTCTTTCGAGCCTTCTATCGCGGCGTCCCAGGGACTTAGACCCTCCTCGATTTTGGTATAAATATTCTCTAAAACCACAATCGCGTCATCCACGACAAGTCCAATAGAAAGAACGATACCTAATAATGTTAACACGTTTACAGAGAAACCAGCCAAATACATAAAGAAGAATACGCCAATTAAGCTGACCGGAATGGCCGTCAAAGGAATAATCGTCGATCGCCAATCCCGTAAGAACAAGAAGATAATGATGGTTACCAATAATATCGCCATAAAGATGGTTTCTTGGACCTCTTCAATCGATTTACGTACATAGCGCGTATTATCGAAACCTTCTTTCATCTCCACATCTGCCGGCAAGGTCAAGCGAATTTGCTCCACTTTCTTGTGAATGGCATCTACGATTTCGATCTGATTCGAACCGGGTTGAGGAATTACTGCGATGGAAATCATCGGCTTTAAATCCCGCTTAAAGAAGGTCTTGTTGTTCTCTGGTGATAGTTCTGCTCTTCCCACATCCGAGAATTTTACCGAACGGTCCCCTTCTTCTTTGATGATCAAATTATTGAAATCTTCCTCCGTGGTCATACGACCCTGGGTTCTCACGGTTAACTCAGTATTAGCCCCTTCGATACTTCCAGAGGGTAACTCGATATTTTGTTTCGCAAGAGCAGAAACGATATCAGGTGCCGTTAAACGAAAGGAGGCCAAACGTTCCGGATCAATATGCAAACGCATCGCATATTTTTGCTCGCCCCATAATTGAACAGAACTAACTCCTGGGATGGTTTGGAATTTCTCCTTGATATTACGTGTCGCTAATTCATTTAATGAAAGAAGGTTCCGCGTGGAAGAGAATACATTAATATTATAAATCGGACCTGCATCAGCGTCCGCTTTCGCCACGATAGGAGGGTCCACGTCTTTAGGAAGCTGCCCCATCGAGCGAGATACGCGGTCACGCACGTCGTTCGCCGCATCCTCGATATTTACCGACAAATCAAACTCGACGGTGATACTCGACCGACCATCGCGGCTCGAGCTCGAGAGGGTACGAATACCAGCGATACCATTGATGGACTCCTCTAAAGGCTCCGTGATTTGGGATTCAATAATATCTGCATTTGCTCCAGTATAAGACGTTTGCACGTTTACTACGGGCGGATCTACGGAAGGATATTCCCGAACACCTAAATAGGTATATCCGATGATACCAAATACAATGATTGTAATGGACATCACAATCGCAAGTACCGGTCTTTTTATACTAATCTCTGAGAAAGATGCCATAGCTGGATTATTTTACGACTTCTTTGATTTCAATTTCACCATCTGGTTTCACTTGAAGGATACCGTTCGTAATCAAGGTGTCTCCGATCGCTAAACCATCTAAAATTTCTACGGTCTTTTCGCCGCGTGTTCCTAAAGTCACTTTAGTAGAAACAGATTTGCCGTTTTTTACTACATATACCTTACTGCCTCTCGCTTCAGGAATGACCGCTTCCGTCGGGATCAAAATCGCTGATCCTTTAGTTTTCAGAATTAAATTCACCTTCGCAAAGGCTCCAGGAACTAATTGATTACTTGGATTAGGAGCTTGTGCTCTAATTTGTAATGTACGTGTTTGAGGGTCGATTTTAGGATCAATCGCATACACACGACCTAAGAAAGTTTTATCCTCATTCTCCGTTTCGAACTCAATAGTACCTCCATTTTTTACTTGGGTGGCATATTTCGCCGGGATGGAGAATTCAATTTTCGCCGGATTCGTATTAGTTAAAGTCGCGATTTTCGTCGTGGGAGAGATATAACTTCCCATACTTATATAGCGAAAACCAATTCTTCCCGCAAACGGTGCGCGCAAAGTGGTTTTTAAGATTTGTGCTTTTAAATCTTCAATGTCTGCCGAAATCGTATTGACCGAGTTTACAGCAATATCATATTCGCGTTGCGAAATAGCTTCTTTTTGAAGAAGGATCTTTTGGCGAGCTTCATTATCCTCTGCTAATTTTTTATTGAAGCCAAGTTTACGTAGACGAGCCTGCAAATCGTCGTCATTAATTCGAAAAAGAACGGTGCCTTTCGCTACTACATCCCCCTCTTGAATATTCAATAAAATAATGCGTCCAGCGACCTCAGAACGTATTTCTACTTCTTCATTGGGCAGAATAGAGCCCGTCGAATTGATCATATCATCTAATCGTGTGGATTTAACGACGGTAACAATCACCGCGGTTTTGCCGCCTTTTCCCCCGGGGCCTCCTTTTTCTTTACCTTTTTCCTTCGTCTCAGCGGGGAAAAAAGTCTTTTTAATTTTGGGATAAAACGCTAATCCTAAGATCAAGGCAATGGTTAGTATAGACAGTAATGTCTTTGTTATTTTATTCATGGTAATAGGTTTACATACTAAGGTAATTAAATCTTTGAAAAGGCTTACCCTATCTTGTAGGCTTAATTGGTTAAAGAATTAGAAATCCAGGGCATAAAGTGCTCATTTTCAATTTCGTTCATCACGAAATGACTCTGCGCATTGCCAATATTTTTTATACTCGCTAGTTTGTGCAAAATAAATTCTCGGTATTCATCCATATCTGCAACGACGATTTTAAGCAGAAAATCGCTGTGTCCTGAAACGCAATAGCATTCCGCTACCTCCGCTAAATTCATCACATCTTTTTCGAATTGATTCAAATATTCTGCGGCGTGCTCTTTTAAGGAAATATCACAAAAAACGGTTAATGTTTTACCTAGTTTAGCTGGGTTAATCATCGCGCGGTAGCCCGTAATCACGCCGTCCTTTTCCATTCGTTTAATCCGTTCGTGGATAGGAGTAGCGCTCATTCCTAGTCGAGCCGCCATTTCTTTGTTCGAAAGAAAGGCATCTTCATGCAGAAATGCGAGGATCTTTTTATCGATGTCATCAATTTTTGCCATGCGCTTATTTTCTCTCGTTTTTTTCTAGAAGTAGGCCTATGGAAACTATTCCTGACAGCGTATCTACGCGCATCGATTGTTCCATTTGAATTTTGTAGTTTCCTTTTCGAGGGAATTTCAGTGCAGGATATACAAGAAATTTTTTCTCATAGATATCGCCAAAACCAGCACCTTTCGGCTTCCCTGTCTTGGGGTCATATAAAATAGCTTCAGCTAAGCCTTTTTGTATGGTTTTGCCCTTTGCATCTAAAATGCTGGGACTGATATACAAATTATAAAAGGGATAGGAATTATTTTGTCGCACCACCACGTAAACCGCATAGCTACTTAAAGAATCAGGAATACTTACGTCAAAACCTATAGGTTGCTTTTGAATCCAACCCATTTCGTCAAAACTCTTCGTCTCATCTAAAGCAACTCCTGATTCACCACAAGCGGTAAGCAGGAGGCTTAGAACTAAGATTATTCCAATACTAGGCTTCAGGTGTGGTAGGCGCTGCACCATCTCTAGGAGGTCTTGGTTTAAACTTCTTTTTCTTCTTGAATGGTTTCGGGGTTGCTGTCGAACCATCCGCTTGAGGCGTGGTACCCTCTGGTCTTGGTGGGCGATTTTCGCCTTCTGGGCGTGGCCCGCGGTTTTCACCTTCTGGACGAGGCCCGCGATTTTCACCTTCTGGGCGAGGCCCGCGATTTTCACCTTCTGGACGCGGCGGTCTAGGTCCACGATCTGGGCGAGGCCCACGATCTTGTCCTTCCGGACGAGGTCCGCGATTACCACCTTCCCGATTTCCACCAGGCTTGCGGTTATTGCGATTGCCTGATTTAATGCCGCCATATTTCTTATCCATCCGCTCTAAATCAGAGTTTAGCTCAGATAAAGTAGGTTTTTCCACTGTAGGAGCATCTGGATTTAGATCCTCAAACGACTCAGGAATAATGCCTTTCTTATTTAAATCAACGATTTCCGCTACGCGATCGCAGCTTACGGGAATCCAAATAGCTTCTTCACCTACAATGCCAAACCACATCATTCGCTTGAAGATGTCTGTCTTTTGCAAGACGGCTTCCCCGCGCTTAGTTTTTATTCTGCCTTCAATCGTTGGAATGCTTTTCAAGGCATCCATATACGTCTCTAATTCGTAGTTCAAGCAGCATTTCAAGCGCCCACATTGGCCACTTAATTTGACTGGGTTGAGGGAAAGATTTTGGTAGCGTGCCGCTGAAGTGGTCACGTTTTTAAAATCAGATAGCCAGGTGGAACAGCATAATTCGCGTCCACAAACGCCGATTCCACCTAATCGACCCGCCTCTTGGCGTGATGAAATCTGTTTCATCTCGACCCGAATCTTAAATTCGGTCGCGAGTAATTTGATTAATTCACGGAAATCGACGCGGTCTTCGGAAGAATAATAGAAGATCGCTTTTGATCCATCGGATTGGAATTCCACATCCGATAATTTCATATTTATCTTAAGATCGTGAATGATTTGACGGCCACGGTACATGGTGGGTAAATCACGCGCCATCGATAGCTCGTGCTTTTCGATGTCTTTATCTGTCGCTATACGGAAGATAGTTTTGACCTTATCGTCGTCTTTGATGTTTTTCTTCAATAATTGAAGTCTAACTAATTCTCCTTGAAGGGAAACAACGCCTAATTGGGTTCCGCTGCTCGAATCGACCATCACGGAATCCCCCGTATGCAATTCTAAAACATCTGTATTGCGGAAATATTCTTTTCTACCCCCTTTAAACTTCACCTCTACGATATCGTAGCGTTGAAAAGAAGGTACATCTAGGTCTGAAAGCCAGTCAAAGACGTTCATTTTATTGCAGCCACCGGTGCCGCAGCCCCCATTACTTTGGCAGCCTTTAACTTCACCAGTTTCGCTGGCAGATCCACAAGATCCGCTAGAACACGATTTACATGCCATATCTTAATACATCTAATCCGATGTCTCTTCTAAAGTTTTTGCCTTCGAATTGAATGGTTTGAGCGGCCTTTTGTGATTTCTGGATCGCTCTTTCCAAGGTATTCGAAGTTCCAGTTAGCGCCATTACACGGCCACCGCTGGTACTAATTTCACCGTCTTTCGACGTTGTTCCTGCGTGGAAAACGATAGCGTCTTCCACTTTTTCTAGCCCTGATAGGACATCACCTTTGCGGTATTCTTCTGGATACCCACCTGCGACTAACATAGTAGTAACAGCGAATTGGTCCAAAATTGAAATTTTTTGTTCGCTCAGCGTGCCATTAGAGGCTGCAATTAACAAAGATAGGAAATCTGATTCGATTCTAGGTAAAACTACCTCGGTTTCGGGATCTCCCATTCTAGCATTGTATTCGATGACATAAGGCTCCCCTTCGTGGTTCATTAAACCGATAAAGATGAATCCTTTGTAGTCAATGTTTTCGGCTTTTAATCCTTTCACCGTAGGTTCGATCACCTTTTGCTTCACGACCTCCATGAATTTTGCATTCGCAAATGGAACCGGCGAAACCGCTCCCATACCTCCGGTATTTAAACCTTCGTCATTTTCGCTGATGCGCTTATAATCTTTCGCTTCAGGAAGTATGACGTAATTTTCACCATCGGAAAGGACAAAAACGGATAATTCGATGCCACGCAGGAATTGTTCGATCACGACTTTGGAACTCGCATCGCCAAACTTCGCCTCTAAAAGCATCTCATTCAAAGCTGTTTCCGCCTCCTGAAGAGTCAATGCGATAATCACCCCTTTCCCAGCCGCTAAACCATCTGCTTTTAACACGATGGGAAGCGATTGTTTTTGAAGATAGGCCAGGCCATCTGCAATCGTATCTTTCGTAAATGTTTGAGAGGCTGCCGTAGGAATGCCATACTTGTGCATAAAGTTCTTCGAGAAGTCTTTGCTGCCTTCGATTTGGGCTCCGTCTGCGCCAGGTCCTACAATGCTTACGTGTTTTAGGTCGTCGTGAGATTCAATAAAGTTCCGAACGCCTTTCACTAAAGGTTCTTCTGGGCCTACTACCACTAATCCGATGTCATGTGCACGGATGGCCGCCACGATTCCATCAAAATCCGTCACGCCGAAATCTAAATTCGTTCCGCATTGTGCGGTTCCTGGATTACCAGGGGCAATGTATAAATTACCTAGGATAGGGCTTTGGCTAATCTTCCAAGAAAAAGCGTGTTCACGGCCTCCAGCACCTAAAATTAAAACGTTCATATGTTGATTAATTGGCTAATTCACTTAAAAACTTAATACGCATTAATCGAAGTTCCTCTTCGGTCACATCTTCAATTTCACAATTTTCTAATGCATCTGCGATGTCATCGGTGTCCGCAGACATAAAATATTCGTAGATTTCGTCTTGTTTATCTAGCTCGATGACCTGATTTATGTAATAGTCTAGGGTCAGTTTCGTTCCAGAGAAGCAAATGGTCTCGATTTCCTCAATCAATTCCGCCATGCTCACCTCTTTTTGTTCGGCAATCAGGTCTAAGTCGATTTTGCGATCCACTTGTTGGATGATGTAAATCTTAATTTTGGACTTATTTACCGTCGATTTAACCACCACTTCCTTCGCAGTTTCGATCTCATTTTCCTCTACGTAGCGATTAATTACTTCGATGAAAGGTTTACCAAATTTCACAACTTTACCCATTCCTACCCCGTTGATTTGGGCCATTTCGTCCTGTGTAGTCGGATAGGTGGTTGCCATTTCTTCCAAAGAAGGATCCTGAAAAATAACGTAAGGAGGTAAATTTTTCTCTTTCGCAATTTTCTTGCGTAGGGTTTTCAGAATTTCGAAAAGTGCATCATCGTAAGCTTTCGCACCTAAGGCCGCACTATCATCATCACTTTCTGTAGGTTCAGCCTCTTTTTCGTAGTCGTGATCTCGGTAAAAGGTAATAGGGAAGGATTGCTTTAGGAAAGCGGTACCGGCCTTAGAAATTTTAAGCACACCATAATTCTCGATGTCTTTTTCTAGGAGGCCAAAGATTGCCATTTGCTTAATAAACGAGATCCAAGGAGATTTTTCGTCTTCGATGGGCACTGGCTTCGATGCGGTTTTGCGCATTTTCGGCTTCTTAGGCGTATCCTCATCTGAATCATCGTCGTCATCGTCGTCGTCTTCATCTACTTCTGGGCTAATCCAAGAAAGATTTTTCCCTGTCCCAAACAAGGATAATTTCTCCTGCTCGTGGCTCGCAATGAAGGAATTGGATTTACCAACTAAGAAGTCTGCGATGTGTTCTGCGTCGAAAAGTTCGCCTGTTTGTTTCACCGCTTTTAAGACCAGACTTACTTCGTCTTCTGCCTTAAAAGTAGGCGTAGGGTGCATACAATTATCGCAGAATCCACAGTTTTCTGCCATGTGCTCCCCAAAATAATGAAGCAATTGCTTGCGGCGGCAAACCCCTAAATTCGTGTAATAGACCATTTCAGAAAGTAGAATTTTAGCATTCTCCTTCTCTGTAACGGCTTTATCTTTATTAAACTTATCTAATTTCAATATATCATCGTAGGTATAGAATAGGATACAAGTTCCATCTAAACCATCGCGTCCAGCTCGCCCCGTCTCTTGGTAATAACCCTCTAACGATTTAGGGGCGTCATAGTGAATCACAAAACGTACATCGGGTTTATCAATCCCCATCCCAAACGCAATCGTCGCCACCATCACATCCACCTCTTCATTCAAGAAAGCTTCTTGGTTCGACATTCTCACCTGTGGCTCTAATCCGGCGTGGTAGGGCAGGGCTTTCACGCTATTCACGTGCAATAATTCGGCAATTTCCTCCACACGCTTTCTTGAAAGGCAATAAATGATCCCCGCTTTCCCATTATGGGACTTAATGAAACGGATTAATTGCTTGTCAATGTCCTTCTTCGATCGGATCTCGTAATAGAGATTCTTGCGATTAAAGGAGGTTTTAAATACAGTTGCATCTTCCAGATTTAAGGTCTTTTGGATGTCGATTTGCACTTTCGGTGTTGCCGTAGCCGTTAAAGCGATGATGGGCATTTTCTCATCGATCGTCTCGATGATAGTACGTATTTTGCGGTATTCAGGTCTAAAATCGTGTCCCCATTCCGAGATGCAATGTGCCTCGTCGATGGCCACAAACGATATTTTAGCTTGTTTCAAGAAATTCAGGTTCTCCTGCTTATTCAGTGATTCTGGGGCGATATATAATAATTTAACCACTCCAGAAATGACCTCAGCTTTTACGCGGTTGATTTCAGCACGCGTTAAAGAGGAATTTAAAAATTGAGCATTAATGCCAAAAGCGACCATTTGGTCCACTTGATTCTTCATCAAAGCGATTAATGGAGAGATAACGATAGCCGTTCCTTCCATCACAATAGCAGGTAATTGATAGCAAAGCGATTTGCCCGCGCCCGTAGGCATCAGAACAAAACTATTCTTGCCTTGAACGGTATTTAAAATAATGGCTTCTTGTTCTCCCCTAAATTGGCTAAAACCAAAGGTTTTTTTTAGCTGTTCCTTCAAGCTATCGATGGTTATTGGATGGGGCATAATGTGATTATATGTGATGTTTCGGCGATTGTTAATTTCTGCGGGCTTCTACTTATCTTTGCCCCTATAAATTCTTCTAACATTGAAATTAAGCAAAAATATCCAATCTACAGCAAAAAATGTTTTAACTCAGGAAGCCGAGGCAATTCTGCAGGTAAGTGCCGGAATTAATTCCGATTTTGAGGCTTGTGTGGAACATTTATTAAGCATTCCAGGGAGAATTGTTTTTACGGGAATAGGCAAATCTGCCATAATTGCCCAAAAAATCGTCGCCACCATGAACTCCACCGGAACTCCGGCCTTGTTTATGCACGCGGCGGATGCGATTCACGGCGATTTGGGGATGATTCAGGAGGGCGATGCGGTGATTTGCATTTCGAAGTCAGGCAATACGCCGGAGATAAAGGTTTTAGTGCCTTTGATCAAGCGTTTGAAAGTGAAGTTAATTGCGATGGTCTCGAATAAGAACTCGTACTTAGGCCAGCAATCTGATTATATATTACACGCCTTAGCGGAACAGGAGGCGGATTTATTGAATCTAGCACCTACAATATCCACGACGGTAGCTTTGGCTTTAGGCGATGCTTTAGCGGTTTGTTTATTAAAATGCAAAGGATTTACGGCACAGGATTTTGCCAAATATCATCCAGGCGGCGCTCTAGGCAAACGCCTCTATTTAAAAGTGGCGGATCTTTATCCGACGCACGATTTCCCAGCCATTCCACAAACGGCTACTATTCAAGAAGCCATTCACGAGATTTCATCGAAGCGTTTAGGTGCGACGGCGGTATTGGATTTAAAAGGTGATTTAGTGGGAATTATTACGGACGGGGACGTTCGCCGTACGTTAGAGAATTCGAAGGATTGGTCATCGATTGTGTTAGCGGATATGATGAATACGACGCCGAAGACGATCGAAGCGGAGGCATTTGCCACCGAGGCTTTGGCCATCATGCAAAGTAAAAATATCACTCAGTTGGTGGTGACGGCAAATAAAAAGGCCGTGGGATTTGTACATCTCCACGACCTGTTGAAAGAGGGTATCGTTTAATAATTAACGCATACGGTTCGATGATTGCACCAGCATCTCGTCCTTGCGGATCAGGCGGTTCGCAATCATATTAGCTAGCAGTGAAACCACCAAAGCGTAGAATCCGTAGCCATATTTTCCCTGAATTTCCGGTTCAAACGTAGGCACCGCCTCCTTGAAAATCACCCAAAAAGCATAGCCCATCGCTCCCGCTAATACAAGGGAATTGACTAGGCCTAGCATCATTTGACGCAGGCGGTTTTTGAACGAGAAAATAGTCACTAAGGTGATAATTGTCGATAAAGTCACTAAAAGCGCTATCGCGATCGTGCTGTGCGCTGCAACTTCTTTCTCATTTTGAAATAATAACCATTGGTTCGCGAAAAGCTCCGCTTTTTGGCCAGATGTGCCTATTTTTTGCCAAATAGAAATGCCCGATGTCGCGATGGCATTGCCAATAATCGCTATGGCTAAGAAAAGGGTTTGTGGTCTTTGAATCATAATTTTATGGAAATGAATAGGCAAAATTACGCATTTTTTGTGAGCTAGAGTCAGTCTTTTCGTTTTGTGGCCTGAAGTCCATGGATCTCTTTTGATATAGAATCAACTGCACCATATAATTCCAAATAGATACCCGCCCTGGGCGTTCTTATAAAACCTATCTGAGTATTTGGTCTAATATTTCCGTAAATAGTAAAGAATACACTATCCATAATCCTCAAAGGTTTCCTAATTGTCAATTCTTTATACACATATTTCAAAGATCTTAGATTATTAGGGTAGTCACTAAGCACTCGAATTTCTACGACAGAGTCATTTTTTTTGCTAATTAGTAGTCTTTTTCCTGTATCCCAGCTACAACAGGTTACATCATAATCACCCAGGATGCTTTCAATTGGTGACGGATTAATGTCTTGCTTTTCACAGCTGAGAACAGCAAGAAAAAATACAAATAGTCCAGCAAAAAGGGTGATGGAGGATTTCATAGGGGGTTGATTTTGGATGCATCTATGTTAGTTTGTAAGTTTAGTGGCCTGAATTCCCTGAATCTGTTGTGTTATAGAGTCAACAGCTCCAAATAAACTCAAAACTGTGCGTGCCTTACGCGTCCTAAACAATCCAACCTCTGTATTTACTCTATAAGTTCCGACGATAGAAAAAAAAGTACTGTCCATGGGATACATAGGTTTCCTAATTGTCAATTCTTTATATAGATATTTCAAGGATCTTAGATTGTTAGGGTAGTCGCTAAGCACTCGAATTTCTACAACGGAGTCATTTTTTTTGCTAATTATCAATCTTTTTCCTGTATCCCAGCTACAACACGTTACATCATAATCCCCTAGGATGCGTTCAATTGGAGAAGGATTAATGTCCTCCTTTTCACAGCTGAGCACAGCAAGAAAAAATACAAATAGTCCAGCGAAAAGGTTGGAGGATTTCATAGGGGATTAATTTAGAATAATTCTAATTTTGTCTACTTGATTGTCTTTTTTTGAACCAAAGCCCAAATGAAGATAATAAACTCCACGAGGTAAATCGGCGACATCTAAATCAATTTTCTTTAGGTCAAATGCGTGTGCCGGATCTATTGAAATATCCTTTTTCTTTTGTTTTAAATCTAAAGATTTTACTGACTTGTTTTTTTCATCATAAAGATCCAGATTGTCAGGTATGCTCTCTGTTTGAAGTGGTGCATCTAAAAGTATTGATAGTGTGGACTGCGTAGGATTGGATGCTATTCGATAGCCACAGTTGTTTACATTGACTATAATGCTCTTTCCTGTGCTACATGTACCATTAAAAGCTTTTATTGTTAGATAAAAACTACCTGTGTTATTTGTTCCAAAACATACTCTATCGTTAGGTACAGTTAGTGTATTGGTATTTAAGAAAGAGCCATAACTTGGCCATCCAGAATAGGTAAAATGAGTTGCGGTTGGTGTCCCCGTTCCAGTAGAAGCAGACATACAATAGCCTAGCGATTTACATATAGAAGTTGAATTATAATTAATTGAAAAAGTCCCATCTGTTGTTAATTGAACGTTTTCGGGACTCCCAACCCAAATAGGGTTCGATGGTTTTGAAAATGAAGTGCCATCGGGCAAAGTGACATTTAACGTAACAATTCCCCATCCTTTATTTGACCCGTTATTAGCCGTTGTAAATGTTGTGCCTGAACCAGAGGTGTTTGTAAATAAATTAGCTGGGCTTGCCGTCCAATTAAATGTAACACCATCAGGCAGATATCTTAAGTTTGAAAAGGTAGTATTTCCACAAATTTTTTCTGTGCCGTTATTCGCATGTATTGTTTCAATGATCCATCTTAAATGTTCTGATATCTTTGTGTATTTACCACCTTGGCCACATCCTGCTTGTAAATCACCGGCTAAATTACTACTAACAATTCCAATAGCAATTGTGGTTGTATCTAAAGGTGAACTAAAATTGGTTAATGGTCCTCCGCTATCCCCATTGCAGGCGTCATTTGTGTTTGGACCGGTTGCGTAAATTTTCTTTTCGCTGACAGAGCTAGAATTATTAACCAAGCTAACATTCGTGGTTAGTAATTGCTGTGAATAGTTTTCTGTGTTTGTTTTACCCATACCATACACTTTACCGCTTTGGCCGTTCTGCCACATGTAGGTATTTGCAGAACTCGCAAGTTTGATAGCCCTTAAGGATGACTCAATAGAAAGAGGTTGGCTTAATTTAATTAAGCCAATATCATTTGATGGGTTAGGATTATTAACAAACTTTTCGTTGTTGGTATATGTCACTTGTAAAGCTGAGTTGCCATTAATGTCATTGCGGTTCATGATTCCTGCATAAACTGGAGAATATCCTGTAGTATGTCCCGCTGTCAAAACCCACCTATCGGCAATAATCATTCCACCACCCGAGGAACTTGGATCCCCCAATAATACATAGAATGGTGCAGTTGTAGCGGTGCCATTGATAATAGTTGGACTTGTCCTAGCTGTTTTTTGTGTTGTTTATTCGCGGGAACGGCGAATACAGCAGATATTGACAAAGAAAAGATAATTATTAGTTGTTTCATAGAACAAGCAAAAGAAGATTAGAAGGATTTATTAAGCTGAATTGGCCTCAATTTAATAAAATAATTATAATTTTATCATCAAATAATGCCAAAAAATAACTTACTTCTCACTCATCAATTTCGCCGCAATTTTTGCCGACGATAAACAAAGCGGAATTCCTCCACCTGGGTGCACGCTCCCGCCTACCCAATACAGGTTTTTGATGTTCTTACGGTAATTCGGGTGGCGTAAAAACGCCGCGAAGCGGTTATTCGACGCATTCCCGTACAAGGCTCCACCGGCAGACGAAGTTCTCGCCTCGATGCTGCGCGGATCTAATAGGTCCTCAGCGACGATGTGTTTCTCGATGTCTACGCCTAAGTTGCGCGATAATTTTGCAATCACATTTTGGCGCATTTTCGCCACGAGCGCATCCCAATCTTGTCCCTCGTTAGCGGGTACATTCATCAATACAAACCAGTTTTCGCCACCTTTCGGGGCGTCGCCTTTTTCCATTTTCGAGGAGATGTGCAGGTAAATAGTAGGGTCGCCGTTGATGGTTTTGTCCTCGAAGATGGTCTTGAATTCGCTCTTATAATCGTCTGAGAAGAAGATGTTGTGTACGCCTAATCCATCGAATATTTGGTCAATTCCCCAGTAAAAAATGATGCCTGAGCTGGATTTCGGCTGGTTTAAAAGCTTTTTAGGTGCCGGCTCTTGCGATAGTAACTTTTCGTAGCTCGGCCGAATATCCGCGTTGCTAGCGATGTAATCGAATGCATACGTGCCTTTATCGGTTGCTAGGCCGGTCGCCGTATTATTGGAAGTAGTGATTTGGGATACCTTCTCTCCTAAATGAAACTTCACGCCTAATTCCGTCGCGAGACGGTGCAGCGCCCGAGGGATACTTATAATGCCTCCTTTGGGGAAAAAGGCGCCTATGTTGTATTCTAAATGGGGTATGATCGATAAAGTCGCGGGCGTTTGGTAGGGATCTGAGCCATTATACGTGGCATAGCGGTCAAAAAGCTGTACCGTTTTCGGGTTCTTAAAACGTTTTGCGTGAGAACGGTGCATCGTGTTAAATAAGCCTAAACGATGTAGGTTTGCATAGCCTTTCAAGGCTTTAGAACCCGTCCAAGTAGATATAGAATGTAATGAATTGTCGAGAAATAGATCACTAATGATGTGGTAGTTTTCGCCGATTCCACGTAAAAAAGCGGATACGTTTTCTGACGATTCTCCTAATTCTGAGGCAATCGCCGCAGCTGTTTCCTCCGGTGCCGCATTCGTCTGTAAGCGAGTGCCATCCTCCCAAAAGTAGCGGCAAATCTCCGGCAATCGCTCATAAGTGAAATAGTCCCGCGGATTTTTGCCTGCCAGCGTGAATAATTCGTCCACTAGGTGGGGCATTGTGAAGAGGGACGGGCCGGCATCAAAACGAAAGCCGTCCATTTTAATCTCGGCTAGCTTTCCACCTACATAGGTATTAGCCTCGAAAACGCTGACTTCGTGCCCCGCCACCGCGCTGCGAATGGCAAAGCCCAAGCTACCCATACCTGATCCGACAATTCCTATTTTTGACATAATACAAAATTAGCTAAAAAAGAATAAAAGGGTAAATGTTTTTCACTCCCTGACCTTTTCCGTAATTTTGCTCGAATTTTAATTTTTTTTATGCTACGTACACATACAAATGGCGAATTGCGCATCGAACACGCGGGCACTGAGGTAATACTTTGTGGCTGGGTTCAGCGTTCACGAGATAAAGGGGGGATGATTTGGGTGGATCTTCGGGATCGTTACGGAGTTACTCAGTTGATGTTAGAAGAAGGAAAATCGTCTGTGGAGGCTTTAACGCTGGCCCGTAGTTTGGGTCGTGAATTTGTGGTGGAGGCGAAAGGTACTGTGGTAGAGCGTTTGTCTAAAAACGACAAGATGCCTACCGGAGATATCGAAATCAAAGTAAGCGAATTGCGCGTATTGAATCCGGCTAAATTGCCTCCCTTCTTAATCGAAGATGAGACCGATGGCGGCGATGATATTCGCATGAAATACCGTTATTTAGACTTGCGTCGTAATCCGATTCGTGAAAATTTGCAATTGCGTCACCGCGTGGGTCGTGAAGTGCGAAATTACTTAGATAAGCAAGATTTTATCGAGGTGGAAACACCTGTTTTGATCAAATCAACTCCTGAAGGTGCGCGCGATTTCGTCGTACCTTCTCGGATGAATCCAGGCGAATTTTATGCCTTGCCGCAGTCTCCGCAAACCTTTAAGCAATTATTGATGGTATCCGGTTTCGACCGCTACTACCAAATTGTGAAGTGTTTCCGGGATGAAGATTTGCGCGCAGATCGCCAGCCGGAATTTACTCAAATCGACTGCGAAATGTCGTTTGTGGAGCAAGAAGATATCCTGAATATGTTTGAGGGATTGATTCGTCATTTGTTCCAAAACGTGAAAGGCTTCGACATCGGAACGGTGCCGCGCATGACCTATGCGGACGCGATGAAAAACTACGGTTCGGACAAGCCGGACATTCGTTTTGAGATGAAATTCGTGGAATTGAAAGGCGACGACGTGGATTTAACGTCTGGCAAAGATTTTCAAGTTTTTGATGCGGCGAACACCGTAGTAGGTATTTGTGTCAAAGGTGCAGCCGAATATACCCGCAAGCAAATCGATGAATTAACGGATTTTGTTCGTCGTCCACAGATTGGCGCAAAAGGCTTAATCTACGCCCGCGTTCAAGCGGACGGCGTGGTGAAATCATCGGTGGATAAATTCTATTCAGAAGCAGATTTAGCGACTTGGGCAGCGGCGTTTAGCGCGGGGCCAGGGGACTTAATTTTGGTTCTTTCAGGTGAAGGAGACAAGGTGCGTAAGCAATTGAGCGAATTACGCTTAGAAATGGGAACGCGTATGGGATTACGTGATCCGAATAACTATAAAGTGCATTGGGTAGTAGATTTCCCACTATTAGAATACGGTGAGGAGGAAGATCGCTGGTTTGCGATGCACCATCCATTTACTAGCCCTAAGCCCGAGGATATTCCGTTGATGTTAGCTGGGGAATTGGGTAAAGTTCGTGCGAACGCGTACGATTTAGTCGTGAATGGGGTGGAAGTAGGAGGAGGTTCGATTCGTATTTTCCAAAAAGACCTTCAGTCGAAAATGTTCGAAGTTCTTGGATTCACCCCGGAGGAAGCTCAAGCACAATTCGGATTCTTATTAGATGCCTTTGAATATGGGGCGCCTCCGCACGGTGGTTTAGCCTTTGGTTTTGACCGTCTTTGCTCGTTATTTGGTGGAACCGATTCAATTCGTGATTACATCGCTTTCCCTAAGAATAACGCGGGACGCGACGTGATGATTGATTCTCCATCTCCTTTAGCGCAAGCTCAATTAGATGAATTGAAGATCAAGACGACGGTTTAGTTTACTGAATAGAATGAAAGAGGGGGCCGCGCAGCGGCCCCCTCTTTTTTTTAAAAATCGTAGTGAAAAACAGGACTCGACCATTCTCCGGCGTTGATATTCAACACCTCTTTAATCTCGCCTTTGTGGATATCGAAAACCCATCCGTGCAAGTGAGGGAATTGGCGATTTTTCCAGGCTTTTTGAACGATGGACGTCTTCGCTAGGTTTTGGATCTGTTCCGCTACATTCAATTCCACTAGTTTATTGAAGCGTGCCGTTTCATCCGTGATGTCATGCAAATCTTCGTAGTGTTTTTCGTAGACTTCTTTGATGTTGCGAAGCCACTTATTGATTAGGCCATAATCTTGGTTCGTCATCGCTGCCTTCACGCCACCACAATTATAGTGACCACAAACAATGATGTGTTTCACCTCTAAGACTTCAACGGCATATTGCAAAACGGACAATAAATTAATGTCTGTATGCACCACCATATTGGCCACATTTCTGTGAACAAAAATATCACCTGGATCCGCATGCGTAATTTCTTCCGCAGGTACGCGGCTGTCTGCGCAACCAATCCAAAGGAAAAGAGGAGTTTGGGTTTTCGACAAATTGTCAAAATAGGTCGGGTCTAACTCTAGTCTTTCGCTAGCCCAAGCCTTGTTACTCAATAATAATTTTTTGTATTCTTTCATGATTATTTCTTTTTTAAATCTGCCTCAATGCCTCTTTCGTGAGCTGTGGCGATAAATTCATCTATAAGTTGTTTGATATCGTGATCCATGAAGTGCACTTTAGACAGATCTATGTAGACTTCAGATCCCGCTGGAATCTTTCGAAGCGCTTCTTTTAAAGACATTTTGTGCAAGAAGGTTACATCCTTTTGGAATTTAATTAATACCTCATTTCCGTTTTGAAAAACCGTAAAGACAGACGAATAATTTGTCAGTATTACGAAGATTAATCCTACTAAGGTACCTATAAAAATTCCCCATAATAAGTCGACACCTACGACCACGGCGACAGTGACTAAAAAGGGAACCCATTGCTTCCAGCCTTCTGCAATTACCTTTTTGAAAGCGGATGGATGGGCAAGTTTATATCCCGTGTACAATAAAACACTCGCTAAACAGGCCAAAGGTATTTTGTTTAAATACAAAGGCAAAGCAAGTACCGCTGCGAGAAGCAAGATGCCATGGAAAAACCCGGACATGCGACTTTTTCCACCAGAATAGACATTTGTAGAGGATCGCACAATCACCGAAGTAATCGGAATTCCACCTAATAATCCACTGGCTACATTACCCACGCCTTGTGCTAAAAGCTCTCTATCTGGCGATGAAATTCGCTTTAATGGGTCTAATGAATCTGTTGCTTCTAAGGACAATAAGGATTCTAACGAAGCGACAATCGCTAATGTTAAGGCGATGGAATACACTTTAGAATTTGTGATAAAACTCCAATCAGGCGAGACTAATCCGCCCCAAACCTCGCTAGTCGAAGCAAAAATAGGCAGATTCACCATATGGTCTTTCGAATTCCCTAAATACCAGTCTGGCGCCCAGATTGCGAAGCTTTCATTCATCGCTACTCCCGCCAAAACCACAAATAAGGAGGCAGGAAGCGCGTTCATAAAGCGAAAAGTTTCGCCTAGTTTCGTCCACGAAAACAGAATAATTAATCCGATGGCAGAAATGAATAAGGCCCCAGCTTTCAGGGTAGAAAAGGAGGCTAAAATTTCTGAAAAGGTATTTTTTCCATCTTTTTGGTCAAATTCAAATTCCCCAATAAAGTTCAAATCATTTCCAATCGCATGTGGGATTTGCTTTAAAATAATGACAATTCCGATCGCAACTAACATGCCTCGAATGACAGATGAAGGGAAGAATCCTCCGATTTTCCCCAATTTCAGCAGCCCAAGAGCGATTTGAATTCCACCGGCAAGTATGACAGCAACTAAAAAGCCAGGGAATGAACCTAGTTCAATAATGGCTGTCGCCACGATGATGGTTAATCCAGCGGCTGGGCCACTAACAGATAATTCTGATCCCGATAAAAGAGAAACGATAGTTCCTCCCACGATACCAGCCACAAGGCCAGCTAATAAGGGGGCTCCCGAAGCGAGGGCGATACCTAGACAAAGGGGTAAAGCGACTAAAAAGACCGCGATTCCTGATTTCCAATCCCCTTTAATAAAGGATTGAATGTATTCTGATTGTTTCATAAAGTTGTTTAAATGGTTCTAAAAATCAATTAAACAGTAAAATCAGGCGGGGTTTGGTGTATATTCAAATATCCTGAGGCAAGTGCATAGTCTTCCCCAGGAATTAGTAATCGAATTAAACTTTCCGAAAATTCATATGGATGCAATAGATGAACAAAGTCCGAATTTTCGGTGGAATCCTCATCTACTAAATCTTCATCATCTGAGTTAATCGGAGGGATATTTTCGGATTTGTGCTGGGAAAGAGGTGCTTGAGTCTGAAAAATTACTTTCGATTGTTGATCTCGTTCCTGGATTAAAATAGGCTCAGTTGCATCGAATTTATCCTTTGCGAATTTCCATTCTTTTTTCAAGCGACCGCCACTACCAAACTCATGGTATTCTCTCCAGCGACCTACTTTTACGCTATCGTCTAAGCGACCGTCTTCCTTTAAACCCCCACTCGGATAAAAGGAATAATAGGTGCCGCGTACTTTTCCATAAAAGCGAGGAATCACCTCTTGAATTTTCTTTTTAGAGGCATCATAATAGTGAATAATGGACCCGGCTGTAAAACCTTTTTCAAAGTAGACCTTATTTTCTAATTCATTTTCTGGACCATAGTTTTCCCAGCGCCCATCTTTTACGCCCATGAAGTAGAAACCTTCCTCGATAAGTTTTTGATTCACATATTTCTTGAAAGGTCCGTGGCAGATTTGAGCATTTTTCGTGTCCTTTGAAGGAATAGAAACGACACGGGATTGAGAAGGGTCAAAGATGAAAATATCCTGAGAATAAGGACTTAGGGCTTCATCTTCCACATATTTCACTACATTAACTTCTTCGACGGTCATGCGAACACCGCTACCATAGTTGCCTAGTTTGCGTTCGGTTTTGATGCTTTCGTATTCGTCTTTTGGCTGGAATTTTTTCTTTGCTGTTTTGACTATTTTTTTACCCAAATCCTTCACCCCTAAGCTCTCTATAAAAGCTTTACTATCTTCTTTGAATTTTTTCGCTTCCGCCGCCTTACCTTCTAATCCAGATGTAAATCGACCGCCTAATAAACCTTTTTCGTGAACAGAGGTATCTATGAGGGGTTTGGACGTTGAAATAGCCCGATTCTGTGCTTGAACGAAAAGGCTCAAACAAAACAGTAAAAAGAAAAGGGGTAAACGAGTCGGCATTATAAGCGCACTTTTAATTTTCCCAAAATTACGAATTAAACTTATTACCTGAGAGACTTTGTGTATTTTTGTAAGGATTTTTTGAGGCCTTATTGCATTACAACATTGGAAAAAGAAGCAAAAATATATGTAGCTGGACACCGCGGAATGGTGGGTTCCGCCATCGTTCGAAAATTACAAAGTGTAGGATATACGAATTTGTTGCTGAGGACCTCAGCTGAATTAGACTTACGGGACCAAGCAAAAGTGGCAGCCTTCTTTGCCACCGAAAAACCTGATTATGTGTTTTTAGCGGCCGCTAAAGTAGGCGGTATTATAGCGAATAGCACCTATCGCGCTGATTTTTTATACGAGAATTTGGCTATCCAAAACAATATCATTCACGCCTCCCTTGTGAATAAAGTTAAAAAATTGCAATTCCTCGGATCGTCTTGTATTTATCCTAAATTAGCGCCTCAGCCTTTAAAAGAGTCCTATTTATTAAGTGGATACTTAGAAGAGACGAATGAGCCTTATGCCATTGCGAAGATTGCCGGCATCAAAATGTGCGAAGCTTATCGGGCACAATACGGCTGTGATTTCATTTCCGTGATGCCTACAAATTTGTATGGCCCGAACGATAATTATGATTTAGAAAATTCTCACGTGCTGCCTGCTATGATTCGTAAGTTTCATGAAGCTAAAGAACGAGGAGAGACTTCCATGACACTTTGGGGAACAGGATCACCGATGCGCGAATTTTTACACGCAGATGATTTAGCCGAAGCCTGTGTCTATTTAATGGAAACATATAGCGATTCCGAACTGGTGAATATCGGCACTGGTATCGACGTAACCATTAAGGAATTAGCCGAAACGGTCAAGCAAATTGTTGGATTCGAAGGATCCATTCAATGGGATACATCGCGTCCGGATGGCACACCTAGGAAATTAATGGATGTAGCTAAATTACATTCTTTGGGCTGGAAACATAAAATCGAATTGAAAGACGGGATCGCATTAGCTTACCAAGATTTCTTAACGAATGTCAATATTCGCAAATAATGGTATCTAAAGAGTGGTTTAGTACCTGGTTTGATTCCCCTTATTATCATATTCTGTATGCGCAGCGGGACGAAAGTGAAGCGGCAGATTTTATCGCCTCGCTTCAGCAAAAACTGCATTTAATTGCCGGAGCTCACGTTCTCGATGCGGCTTGTGGGAAAGGTCGTCACGCCATTACTTTAGCGCAATTGGGATTCACCGTGGACGCCTTCGATTTATCCCCTGCGAATATTGAGGCAGCTCAAGAGTTTGAAAACGAAGACCTTTTGTTTTTTGTACACGATTTACGGGAGCCTTTACCTCTCGAAAACCAATATGATGCGATTTTTAATTTCTTCACTAGTTTTGGTTATTTCGATGATCAAAATGACAATCAAAAAGCATTCAACACCTTCGCTGGAGGGCTAAAAGAGAACGGCTTGCTGGTGTTGGATTTCTTTAATCCCATCCATGTCTTAGCGAATTTAGTTCCTTCTGAAACGGTGATCCGGGAAGGGATTTCGTTTCAAATTAAGCGTTGGTCAGCATCAGGATATTTGCATAAATCAATCGATTTTACAGATAAAGGGCAAAACTATTCTTTTGTAGAGAAGGTCGAATTAGTCGCGAAAAACGACTTCGTTTCCTATGCCGCACAAGCAGGATTTAGTTTAGTCGACCTGAAAGGAGATTACAAACTATCTCCTTTCGACGAGGCAGCGTCGCCTCGAATGATCTTTGTTTGGGCTAAAACAACATTTTAATTCTTCTGAAATTTAATGGACACCTGGTTTTCTAGCTCAGGGAAATTAATCACATAATTCCCCGCTTTAAGCTGTGAGATATCGATAGTTAGAGTAAAATCTCTTCTCTCTACTCTATAATCTCTCATCTCTTTTCCTTGTAAATCACTAATTCGGATTCGGTAGGAAGACGCCGCAAAAGGACTAGGGATGGCAATGTGTAATTCCTCGATAGCCGGATTAGGGAAGGCATAAAAAGTAGCATATGGATTGTCAGCCGTGGCAGCTAAAATCGTTATTCCATAAGATGCTGAGGCCAAACAACCATTAGCATCTTTCAATTTTACTTTATAAATACCGTTTGCTGTTGGTTTATACGTCGTGGCCGTGGCTCCTGAGATGGCTACGTCGTTCAAATACCATTGTATCTCTGTTCCAGTAGATGTCGTTAATATACCTTGATTAAAGGTGATTAGCGGTTCTAGTGGACTCGTTACTGTAATAGTGGACGCAGTTGACAGTACAGGACAAATGCCATTGAAGCTTGAATTCAGCGTATAAGCTCCTGAAGTATTTACGTCTAATTTGTTAGTTGTGGCACCTGCAATGGCTGTTCCATTTTTAAACCATTGGTAGTTAGGCGTTCCAGAGACTGGAGTGCCCGTTAAGGTGATTTTGTTCCCTAAGCAAACAGTGGAGGCCCCTGTCGGACTCACAGCTACAACGGGGCTAGTGCCTGTTGTGACGTTCACTTGTACTTTCGGGCTTGGGCAAGCATATGATTTGAATTTCATTCCGTACAAGTAATAATATCCGGATTGAATTTGCGCGCCGTTAAACAAAGCACCAGTTAATTTTAATACGCCTGGAATTTCATAAGGGTAACCGATGTTCGTTGGAGCGTTAATTGTATCTGCTTTGGTCCGATTACTTCTAAATATAGAAGAGCCATTTGAACAGACGTGAGATAAAAGGTAATTTCCTGCCTTAGGAAAAGGTAGGTTTAGGATAACCGTTTGCCCAGGATCCGTTTTATCGTCGATTAATTGACTGTTGACTGTCGTGGCGTTAGCAGAAGTTCGAGTTGCGGTCAGATCTTTAGTAACAGAGGCAATTAATTCTCCTGAGTCTTTGTCGAAAATTCCAAAAGTCACCGTCCCTGACGTACCTATGTATACGATTGCTGACTCTAAAATAGTGGGTTGGGTCACAGTAAAGATAGGTTCAGGACCAAAGTTACTGTAGTAGTTACCACTCCCAAAGTCCGCTTTAGTTGCCGGCCCCATCGTCGTATTTAAATTATCAAATGCCGCATAAAATGTCCCGGTAGACGGCGCTTTTAATGACGTCCCAGCGCCTAAAAGTGTATTTCCGTTATACCATAAGGGACTCCCGTTGCTCGCCGCTAAACTCAATTCTGACGCTCCACTACAAATGGTTCCTGTGACAATAGGAGCAGCTGGGTTTTCAATAGTTTTATTATTTGAGTAGAGGTCGTTCGCTGAATTTTGATCCCCCGTTAATTGCGGTTTTAACAGGAATGTATAACTCGATCCTGCTATTAAAGTAACATTTCCTGCAAGTGTTACATCTGTTTCTCTTCCAGAGGCTAAGGTACTAATGGTACCTGTTGCGGTACCCACACTAGTCGCACCTGATTTTATCTCCAATAGAACGGGAACATTCGTTTGAGTCAATGCACCTACGTTTTTTACTTTGGCTATAAAACTCGTCAACCCATTGCTAGCACATATGGCTGAGCTTACTTGAGCTACGGAGACCGCGGAAAAATCTTTCGAAGCCTGTAGAATTTGCAAAGCATAATCCTTGGATTCCCCCGAGCTAATACCTCCACAAGATGGCGCGGAACCACTTCCGTTTTCTGCCACCCAACGCATACGGTAATAATTATCTTGCTTTAAGTTACTTGGAATGCTTATTGAACTTGCGGTATTGGCTGAATTAAAGAGCTCCTCTCCTGAGTCAACAAAATCCCCATCTTGGTTCCAGTCAGCGTACAGGCGAACCTGCTTTGATCCTGTTCCAGCAAAGTTGAATTTCACTGGTACGGTTGCTCCTAATTCTGCGGTAAATACGGGCTTAAGCCCAGTGGAATCTTTGACTGTTCCTAAGCTAAATGTTTGGAAATTAGTCGTGGCAGTCGATGGAGTAATAGCACAATATGCCGTCCCGCCGATTCCGGAAACCGCTAAACCGAAGTCTTGATTACTATTCTTTAACGTGCCTTTGTGTTTGATAGTTAAGGTAAAAGTTTGGCCGGGAAGCGTATTGCTGATAACTATTTGCTCTACGTTGTCGCGAATATTGTCGCCTGGGACAGCCAGGCTTGCCGGGTTTGCCGGGTCTAACGTATAAGGCAAAAATGTGGATGAGCCACTAGTCAGCCGAATGTCTAAATCATTCACTAATCGAGGAGTCCGGTCATTCAAACCTGAAGATGTCGACGCCTCTGGGTCAGTCCAGGCCAAAGTGACTTTTAATGGGCCATTTCCTGACGCTATAAAGGTATACGTTTTTGTTTCACCTTGACCTAATTTCCCTTCCGTCAGTTGATGGCTATTCCCTGTATTTTTAACGACTTCAGCCGCTCTATCTAGTTGAATTAGGCCCCAACCCGACTTATAATCTGGGCCTGCGGATTCCATATCTAAAGTCGTATGTATCGCCACCGCCTTTAAGGTGGAGGATAACATAAAGGTATTTTTATTTAGACGGTTGTATAATTGTTGAACCAAATACAGAGAGCCAGCAGCTTGTGGAGAAGACATGGATGTTCCACTTTTAGTATCGTAGGATTTATCATTTGAATTATCCGTAGAGAATATACTGGTGCCTATGGCCATGACATCAGGTTTTACACGTCCATCATCTGTAGGACCCCAGCTAGTAAAGCTTGAAATACTTAGGTCGGATCCCTTCGTTGGAATAAGTGAAGAAATAGACGCAGCTCCTACAGTTAGGATGTTTTTCGCCGTTCCAGAGGTAGAAATGATATCGTAGCCATCGTTTTTAGCTCTAGCTTTATTAGAAGAGTCACTAGTGGATCGGAGTAAATAGTAGGCTCCTGCTGCAGGGCCATTTTCATTACGGCTATTACCGGCAGATTTGACAATTAGGTAGTTAGGGGCATTGTAGGCAATGCGATCCCATGTTTGTGTATTTGCATCATATAAACCAAATTTAAAGTCTTCATCCTCACTCACGGCATCATTTCCCCACCATTGCCATTTTTTCTTGGT
The DNA here is from genome assembly GCF_054558755.1 of Aquirufa sp. A-Brett2-W8. NCBI lineage: Bacteria > Pseudomonadati > Bacteroidota > Cytophagia > Cytophagales > Flectobacillaceae > Aquirufa > Aquirufa sp. A-Brett2-W8. Next base: position 74,813 of record NZ_JBPXKS010000006.1, on the reverse strand, counting down.
TTCATCGTAGACCCAGCCCGCTTGGTATCCATAGGAGTGGTTACTGATTAAAAGTGATGTGGAAGCGGTACTCATTTCTGAATTATCATTAGAAAAATCCCAAAATTTTAAATCCGCCCCATAAGCCATACCTTTCGCTGAAGGACTAATACCACCGGCGATTAAGGTTCCAGCTACGTGTGTAGCGTGGTCATTCGTAGTGGCAATAGTTTGTGCCGCTGTAGCTCTTCCACTAAATTCTTGGTGCGTAGATAATACTCCTCCACCATCCCACATGCCTAATTTGCCTTTAATGGAGTCAGACTTTCCCGTAATGCCGATATTTAACGAGGCGCCTGGATACAAAAGGTTAGTTTTGGTCATTTTAGCCGCCTGTTCATTGGATTCATTCTTTAAATAGAGCGCTTCGCCTATTTCAGAAAATCCCTGAAAATGGAGGGTATTATCTTTTCCTAAATCCACTTTAAGCGGAATACCTCTTTTTTTTGCTATCTCCTGAGCACCCCGGTAAATAGAATCTTGTTGCATGCCCATACGTAAGGCACGCTCTTTTCTGAACGATTCTTGCGCCAGAGCTGAATAGCTTAGTAGGAAAAGTAGGAGTATACGTAGCTTCATAAAGGGCTAATTTAAGAAATTATTTTATTTCTACATTAAACGTTTTTCGGTGGAGTATTGTTTGACCATTTTCGAGTGTGGCTTTTCTATGTTGAAGCGTAGGATAGCCGGCATTCCGTTCCCAACCATAACCAGGGTGCTCAGAAGCTGCTTTTTCCATCCATTCGTCCCGGTAGGTTTTGGCCAAAATAGAGGCAGCCGCTATCGAAAAATACTTCGAATCCCCTTTTACCACACAGGTATGTGGGATTAATGGGTAGCTATAAAAGCGATTTCCGTCGACCAATAAATGCTCCGGCCGATGTTTTAACTGATCCACCGCTAGGTGCATCGCCAATATACTCGCCTTTAAAATGTTGATTTCATCAATTTTCGCCGCATCCACCTCTGCGATGGCATAATCAATCGCATATTCCCGCACTAAACGCTTTAATTCATTGCGTTGACGCAAGGTCATTTGCTTCGAATCTGTCAGAAAAGGATGGTGAAAATCGCGCGGCAAAATAACCGCTGCGGCAACTACTGGACCCGCTAAACAACCTCTCCCTGCTTCATCTAAGCCGGCTTCTAATCCGATAGGGGAATAAAAGGGGAGTAGTGCGGACATGTTAGCGGTTGAATAAAAGGCGTTTCCCCCGAACGGCTTCGTTAAAAGAACCGTTCGAATAAGCTAAGTGACCTGAAACAAAGGTATGTGCCACTGAGGCGGAAAAGGTTTGACCTTCTAAAGGTGACCAGCCACATTGGTACAGAATATTCTCCTTAGAAACGCTGGTCGGTTTTTGTAGATCGATGATCGCTAAATCAGCCCAATATCCCTCGCGAATGTAGCCACGCTCTTCGATTTGGAAACAATCCGCTACCGCATGCGCCGTTTTCTCGGCGATGAGCTCGAGGCTGATGTGACCTTCTTTGGCAATATCAATCATAATTAATAGTGGGTGTTGCACTAAGGGCAAACCTGATGGCGACTTCCAAAATTCCTGGGACTTTTCCTCCCAGGTGTGTGGCGCGTGATCTGTCGCGATAATATCCAATTCCCCGGAGATCAAAGCCTTGCGCAGAGCCGTCTTGTGGTGCGCATCTTTAATCGCAGGATTGCATTTAATTTGATTGTCCAAAGTATCATATTGGGAGGCGTCAAACCATAGGTGGTGAACACAAACTTCCGCCGTAATTCTCTTATCCTTCACCGCTTTTCCTGTCTCGAACAAGGCTAATTCTTCCTCTGTCGATATGTGCAAGATGTGTAAACGGGTATTATTCTTCTTCGCTAAATCCACCGCCATGGAGGACGATAAATAACAAGCCTCCTCGTTTCTAACCAAAGGATGGATGTAAGCCGGGGCGTTTTCTGGGTATTTTTCTTTGAAAAGAGCCGTTCTTGCGCGTACCGTAGGTTCATCCTCGCAGTGCGTCGCGATAAGCATTTCGCAGCTGGAGAATAATTTTTCCAAAGTCTGCGTATTATCTACCAGCATATTGCCCGTCGATGAGCCCATAAATATTTTAACGCCGCAAACATCGCGGGGATTGGTCTTTAAAACCTCCTCTAAATTATCATTTCCGGCCCCCATGAAGAAGGAGTAGTTAGCTAAAGATCCAGCCGCCGCAATCGCGTATTTATCCGCCAATAATTCCTGAGTTAAAGCATTGGGAATTGTGTTCGGCATCTCCATAAAACTCGTCACTCCTCCCGCCACAGCTGCGCGCGCTTCACTAGCGATAGTTGCTTTATGGGTTAAGCCAGGTTCTCTAAAATGTACTTGATCGTCGATCATCCCTGGGAAAACGTGTTTTCCTTTAAGGTCTAAAACCACATCTCCAGGAGTAGGCGTAATTTCTGTAGCTATTTTAGCTATTCTTCCTTCTGAAATACGAAGATCGGACGTGATTATTTTACCCTCATTAACTATTTGGGCATTTTTTAGAACGTAATTAGTCATTTAGATCAGTGATTTTGAATTCTGTTCGGCGGTTTTCTTGGTGTGCTTCTTCGCTGCAATCGACGCCATCGGAGCAACCGTTGATGAGCTGCGTTTCTCCATAGCCTTTGGCTTTGATTCTCGCTGCCTCGATTCCGTGTTCGATGATGTATTTAACGGCTGATTCAGCACGTCTTTGCGATAATTTCACATTATAGCTCGCACTTGCACGTGCATCGGTGTGGGAGCCTAATTCGATGGAAATGTCGGTATTATCCTTTAATACCTGTACGATTTTATCTAATTCTACAGCTGCATCCGGACGAATAGTTGATTTATCTAAATCGTAATAGATCGGATTAACATCAAATAAAGCACCAATTTCCTCGCCCACTTCGGCTTGGCCTAGGATAATTTTGTGGTCAAAAGTCGTGTCAGTCAATTCTTTCTTCAATAATTGCCTTGGAATATCCCGGCCATCCATCAAAAACTCACTGCGCTTGGTTAAAAATTTCTCTTTGCTGGCATTGAAGCTTATTTGGTCGGCAGGATTTAAGTCGATGATGTCTAAATATCCTTTTGCATCCGTAAACATCACCGGCTGAATTTCTCCGTTACGTTTGATTCCTACTTTTGCGTTAGCAATTGGCTTGTTTCTAGCATTCAGGATTTGTGTTCTTAGATGATATAAAGCCACTTTTGCTGGCTCAGAACTCTCCGTGATGGTGATTTCATTCGACCACCAACGATCCTCGGAACCAGTGGACTCGAAATAATAGATATCATCATCCCCTTTTCCACCTACGCGGTTCGAGCTAAAATAGCCTTGGGTCACATCCGATAAAAATAGGCCAAAATCATCGCCCACCGAATTCACCGGTATGCCGAGGTGTTCGATTTGGATTTCATCACCGCTACGGCTAGCCACGAAGATATCTAAACCACCTAGACTAGGGTGTCCATCAGATGAAAAGTAGAGTTTGCCATCTTCGGAAACATAAGGGAAGATTTCGTTACCCCGTGTATTAATAGTCGATCCTAGATTTATCGGTCTTCCAAAACGTCCTGAATTATCCATCGGTGCCCGATACAAATCCAGTCCGCCTTTTCCTCCGCGTCTATTAGAACTGAAATAAAGCGTTTTCCCATCTCTCGAGAAAGCGGGACTTCCGTCCCAGCCAATCGAATCAGAAATGGCTAATCGTTCTGGGGTAGACCAGCTGCCGTCTCTTTTGGTAGATATATACAAATCCACATCCGGCGACGGATCCTTGCTTTTACCCGAATTTCCTCTAGCAAAAACCATCAAATTCCCCTCCTTCGAAAAGGCGGGCGTTCCCTCGTTTGCATTTGCATCCAATAAATTAGGGCTGAACAATTCCAGCTTTTCGATCTCTCCGGGTTTTTTCAGGTGAGCTTTATAGAGACCTAAGAAGGGCAGTCCGTTGTTTTTATAAATCAAAGGCTTCTTCGAACTCGTTAAAATCAGGTCATCCCCCATTTTAATCGGGCCAAATTCCGCTTGATTCGTATTACCCACTAATCCCTGAATCTTTACCGGACTCGGCTTTTTATTGTATTCCTCTACCGCTGGTAAATTATCTAATTCGATTTCGGCCTTCACCACTAATTCGCGGGACGGTTTGGAATCGATAAATTCTTTCAGGTATTTTCTCGCATCCGCATATTTTCCATTCGCTTTCGCGGCGTAGGCAAGATTCAAGTTGATGTTTTTGTCTTCGTAGCCCTTTTCTTTGGCAATTAAATAAAATGGCGTGGCAAACTGGATGCGGTTCGAAAGTCGATAGGACTCCGCTACAAAATAATTTGTTTCAGCGGCTCTGAAGTATCTTTGTGCCAAAGGTTTAACTTCCCGAATCGTCCACTCATATTCCCCTAATTCGAAATTTTGCTTCGCTTTTCTGAACAGACGCGCGTCATAATTACAGCTACTTACTAAGCCGACGATCGCTATCAAAAAGAGGTAAACGCTTGAATAGAATGGCTTTAGGAATTTCATATATGGCTAAACTAACGTAAATGTAAATACAAACCCGATTATTTTATATACCTTTGCCTAAATTTCGACAATCGAAAGCAAGATGACAAACGTTCGTCATCATTTATTCCCAGCAGTGATGTTGTACAATTATGAGAAAAAGAATTTCAAACGACGATAATCGTCGTGACAGCCGACCATCAGAAGGTCGTGCATCAACAGACAGATCCACAGGAAGATCTGCAAGCAGATCAGATGGTCGCCCTTCAGGAGGCCGTGATTTTAACGGACCACGTAATGACTCTAGTGCCCCTCGTGAATTCAGAGGTCCACGCAATGACTCTAGCGCGCCACGTGCACCTAGATCAGAATCAACTAATCGTTTTTCATCAGAACGCAAACTATACCAAGGTGGCGGCGAACGCAAGCCTTATCAAGGCGGAGATCGTAAACCATTTGATGGCGAGCGCAAACCTTATCAAGGAGGCGGCGAACGCAAACCATATCAAGGTGGAGATCGTAAGCCATTTGATGGCGAGCGCAAACCTTATCAAGGAGGCGGCGAACGCAAACCATATCAAGGTGGAGATCGTAAGCCATTTGATGGCGAGCGCAAACCTTATCAAGGAGGCGGCGAACGCAAGCCTTTTGGTAGAACTGAAAATCCAACACGTACACCTTATAAAGGAGATAATCGCTGGGATCGCGATGCGACCCCGAAGGTTGAGGGTTCAGAAGAGTCGACTACACCGCGTGATGAAAATCCAACTGCGCGCATTGAGCGTAAGTATGAGGAGCGCACAGAGCGTTCTGCAGATCGCACGGAGAGTCCAGAAGGATCTCGCAATCCACGTTATTCGGATCGCGAGACCTTTAAAAGCCGTTCGCGTTTTGATGCAGGTCCCGCTTTCGAGCCACAATATAAATTAGATCGCTACAAGGAGCGTGCTCCGGCGAAAATCCAAAAGAAAATCGCCCAAACCGATCGTCGTTCTGACGAAATTCGTTTAAATCGCTACATCGCCAACGCGGGAATTTGTTCTCGTCGCGATGCAGATAAATTAATCGAGGCGGGTGAAATCAAAGTAAATAACAAGGTAATCACAGAAATGGGCTACCAGGTGCATCCGACGGATATCGTAAAATACGGTAACCGTAAGTTAAACCGCGAAAAACCAGTTTACTTGTTATTAAATAAGCCAAAAGACTTTTTAACAACCACCGACGACCCGAACGATCGCAAGACCGTCATGGAATTAGTGAAGAACGCAACAGAATCGCGTATTTACCCGGTGGGACGTTTAGATAGAAACACGACAGGTTTATTGTTGTTAACAAACGACGGTGAATTAGCGGATAAATTAACGCATCCATCGAACGAGATCGAGAAGATTTACCAAGCTGAATTAGACAAGCCCTTGACAGACGAGGATTTCGAGAAAATCAAGGAAGGTTTAATTTTAGAGGATGGCGAAATTAAAGTAGATGATTTAGCCAAAGTCACTCCAGACGGCTACGTCATTGGCGTTAAAATCCACTCTGGCAAAAATCGTATCGTTCGTCGTATTTTCGAACACCTAGGTTACGAAGTAACGAAACTAGATCGCACCACTTTCTCTGGCCTAACGAAGAAAGATCTTCCACGCGGAAGCTGGAGATTCTTGACGGAGAGAGAATTAGTGAAGTTGAAGTATTTGATGTAGTCGAAGCGGAGCTTCGTCTACAGTAGCCAGTAGCCGGTAAACAGTAGACAGTCGCTAATCAGAAACTGACTACTGACTACTGACTACTGGATACTAGTTACTAACAAAAAAGCCTGCTGATTTCAGCAGGCTTTTTTTTCTATATATTCATCAACGACTCTCTTCGTCTCATCTTTCCAGCTGGAATGCCGAACATCATCTTGAAACGACGGCAGAAATACGCGGTGTCTTTGTAACCTACCTCGGAACCGATCGCACGGATGGATTTCTTCGTCGTACGAAGTAAACCTACCGCCGCTTCCATACGCTGGTACTCGATATAATCTTGAGGGTTAATACCCGTTAACATCTTGAAATATTGACCTACATAGTCCTCAGAAACGTTAGCAACGTTTGCTAAAACTTTGTTCGATAAATCACCGCCTAAATGATCCTTGATGTAGGCGAAGATATCGATTAAGCGAGGATCCTTGAAATAAGTCGAGTTCGTCGCTAATTGCTCTACGAACAAACGGTTCTCGATGATGTAACGAATCACTTCAATCACGATCTCTTCCGTTTTGATTTTGATAATTCGTCCTTTACCAATGGCATCAGAAAGATCTTCTTCTAAGATCTTGCGGATGGTTGCCGCTAATTTATCGTCGCGTTTGATTATGAACGGAGGAATATCTAGGGAAGTAAAGAAGTTAACTGAATCGAAAACTTTCGCTTCGAAGGCCACCATTCCGAACGAGTTAGGTTGCGTTCCGATTTGAGCTGCGTCGGTGTTTTGGTCAAAATACAATTCCCGATGTGTCATGAACTCTTCATTGTTCACGGCTTTCGGTTTTTCTGCATTTCCGTAAGTTACGCTGATCATTTTACCGCCAGGGATAAATAGCATATCGCCCTCTTCTACCGGCGTCTCCTCTTCACCAAAAGATACCTCCCCTTTGTACAATATCAAGAGTGAATTTTCTACATCATAGAAATTCTTGATACGAATCGGTTGTAATATTCTAATGTTTCTCGCTTTGATGAATTTGACACCTAAGGACTCAATGATCTTGTTGTAATCTTCCATAATTTATCACCAAACGGTGTAATTAATACGATTTCCTAAATAAACCTGGACAAAACTAATAAAACAGATAATAATTCCAAATTATTTCGTCGATTAATTTGCGTGATTTGTCCTGTTTTTTTTCGGGTATTTATTTGTAATATATCAATAAGAGGCAGATTATCGGATGGAAGTAATTCGGAGCATCTGCTTTGGCCTATTTTATGATTATTTCGAGGAAATTGTAAATTTCAATTTTTTTCAAAATTTAGGGCATTTTTTATGTAAATTTGTGTTTTACTATCACAAAATCAGATGGGCTTATTTAATTTTCTTTCGAAGGATATTGCCATGGACTTAGGTACGGCGAACACCTTGATTATTCACAAAGATCAGGTGGTCGTAGATGAACCTTCCATAATTGCATTAGATCGTAACACCAATAAGGTGCTAGCGGTGGGTCGTCAGGCAATGATGATGCACGAAAAAACAAATGATAACATCAAGACAATTCGTCCCTTAAAAGACGGTGTGATTGCTGACTTTACCGCGGCAGAATTAATGATGCGTGGTTTAATCAAGATGATGGATAAAGGAAATTCCTTCTTTTCTCCAGCCTTACGAATGGTGATTTGTATTCCATCAGGTATTACCGAGGTGGAAAAAAGAGCCGTAAAAGACTCCGCAGAACACGCTGGAGCACGTGAAGTGTATATGGTACACGAACCTATTGCTGCGGCAATCGGTATCGGAATTGATATTGAACAACCGAATGGATCACTTGTAGTAGATATCGGAGGAGGAACCACGGAAGTGGCGATTATTTCTTTGAGTGGTATCGTAGTAGAAAATTCGATTCGTGTAGCGGGGGATGAGTTCACGCGTGACATTAAAGATTACTTATTAAGAGAACATAAATTAGTTATCGGTGAGCGTTCTGCTGAGCAGATCAAGATTCAAGTAGGATCTGCTTTACCAGAATTAGAGAATCCTCCAGCGGATTTTGAAATTCGCGGCCGTGATCAAATGACAGGTATCCCTAAGGAAGTCCTAATCAATTATTCGGAGATTGCCTATGCTTTAGATAGCTCGATTACTAAAATTGAGGTGGCGATTATGGAGACTTTACAAAGAGCTCCAGCTGAATTATCTGGCGATATTTTCCACAACGGTATTCATTTAGCGGGTGGTGGTGCGATGTTGTACGGATTAGATAAGCGTATCGAGAAGAAGACGCAATTGAAAGTGCACGTGGCGGATGATCCTTTGAAGGCGGTAATTCGTGGAACGGGGGAGATCTTGAAAAACTTAGAGAAATACCGTGCGGTATTGATTACCTAGTAGGGGATGAATCAACTGTTTGAGTTTTTATTGCGTCAGCGAAACCTGCTCTTGTTTGTTCTGCTGCAGGGGATCAGTCTTTGGTCTGTGTTTACTTACAATAATTACCAGCATACTATTTATTTTAATACGACGAATGCTTGGGCTGCATCAATTTTGTCCACCCGACAAGAAGTGGCATCTTACCATCAATTGCGGGAAATCAATGGCGAATTAGCCTTAGAGAATCAAAAATTACATCAACAAATTTTTCAATTGCAGGCGCAAGTACAACAGAAGGCTGATCTTCCGGTATTTTTTAGCACAGCTGCCTTAGATCGCTACAAACCCATTGCTTGTAAAGTAATTGACCAAAGCACGCGTAACTCCCAAAACTATTTAACCATCGAAAAAGGCTACAAAGACGGTATTAAGCCCGGAATGGCCGTAATTTCTTCGACTGGAATTGTGGGGAAGGTGATTTCATGTACCCAGGATTTGGCTTTAATCGTATCAGTTTTACACACAAGCAATACGGTTTCTTCGAAAATCAAATCATCCGGCGAACTAGGCTACCTTAAATGGCCAGGCTACCAGACGGAAGTGGCAGAGCTAATGGATGTATCCAAATACAAGAAAGTGGTCAAAGGCGATACCATCGTCACCTCCGACTATAATGCGGTGTATCCTCCTAATATTCCGATTGGGATTGTGGCTAAAGTCGGTTTGCAGGATGACGGCACTTTCCATGACATTAAAGTAATGTTATTGACTCATTTCTCCACACTGCGGTATGTGTATGTGATTGAGAATAAATTTTCGGGACAGCAGGAGAAATTAGAACAAGCTAAACCTAAAATCGACTAACATGAGCGCAAATTTTCAATACAAGTGGTTGATTGCGGTTGTTGTATCGATCGTCGTTCAATTATTATTCTTGCGGGATTTGGCCTTATTTTATTATGGATTTTGCTTCATCTATTTATGGGCGATCGTGAAAGCACCGATTGATACGCCGCCTGTTTATCTAATTTTTGGTGGATTCGCCTTAGGCTGGTTATTAGATATATTTTATAATACGCACGGCATGCATGCCTTTGCAACGGTTTTAGTGGCTTGGTTGCGACCAGCCATCTTTAGCTTTTTGACACCTGCGAATGGGTATGATGAGCGGTCTTCCATTAGTTTTGATGAGATGAAATGGATGTGGTTTTTCCCCTATTTAGGTATGATGTTGTTCACGCATCATCTCGTATTGTTTCTATTAGAGGCAAGTAATGCCAATTTATTCGGACTCAGCCTGTTGAAGGCATTTTTAAGTACCCTTTTGGGACTTGTCGTATTTACTTTGTTAGAGTTATTTAACAAAGGCAAATAAGTCTTTTTGTCATCTTTCATTCTTGGCGTTTAAATTGTAAGCATAGGGATATCTTATAGATAAACCGCCATGAGTACAGAAACAAGTTCAGCCATCGCGCTGACAGAATCGCAATCAAGATCACTCTTCGAAAAAGAGTTTGTGCCTCACCTAGATGCGATGTATAATTTTGCCCTTCGACTAACGAATGACGAGGATGATGCGCATGATTTAGTGCAAGATACGTGCATGCGCGCATTTCGTTTTATTGGGTCTTTTGAACCTGGTACCTATGCCAAAGCCTGGTTATTCCGCATTCTCAAGAATAACTTCATCAACGATTACCGAAAAAAATCCCGAGGTCCATCCAAAGTAGAATTCGAATGGGTGGAGCAATCTTTTGCCGGGGACGACGATCCGGAACCCGCTTTTCAAGCGGATTTGAAGGCTGAAACGGTGAATGAAATGCTAGGGGATGAAATTACGACTGCCATTCAGGCTTTACCTGTTGATTTTAGGATGATCATCATCCTGTGTGATTTAGAGGAGTTTAGCTACGAGGAAATGGCCAAAATCCTGAATATACCCATCGGTACCGTACGTTCTCGACTCCACCGCGCTCGTGCCTTTTTAAAAGAAACCTTAGCCTCCTATGCGGAAAAGAGGGGCTATAAAACTGACATGTTGTCAGCCTAGTCAGGAACTAATTTAGTAGAAGCTCTGTTATAAAAATTATGAAGACGAATTGTTCCCACCAATCTGATTGCCTGAAGCTGATCCAACGAATCTTGGATAAGGAAGCGACTGCGGAGGAAGAGTCAACATTTTTAGCTAACAAGGATCAGTGTTTGCCTTGTAAAGAAGGACATGAGCTGGAATTAGCTTTGCGTAAAGCATTAAAATCCTCCTGCCACTCGAAATGCCCATCCAGTTTGATGGATAGCATTCGTTTAAAAATATCATCGATTCTACTGCTTATATTGCTCTTAATTCCCTTATTTTGTTGGTTCATATAATCATCAGAATTTTTGGAAGGCAAACTCATCATATTTTCCGCCCCTTCGGGCTCTGGCAAAACTACTATAGTTAAAGAATTATTAGCGCGCAATGCTGATTTAGGCTTTTCTATCTCGGCGTGTACGCGGGATAAACGGGGTCGCCATGAGGAGCACGGAAAGGATTATTATTTTTTAACGCCCGATGACTTTCGCCAAAAAATCGCAAATGATGAATTTGTGGAATGGGAAGAGGTCTATTCTGGTGCCTATTATGGAACGCTAAAATCAGAGATTGAGCGCATTTGGGCGACAGGAAAGCACGTGATTTTTGATGTGGATGTTCGTGGAGGCTTGGCCTTGAAAAAATATTACGGGGATCGCGCATTAGCGGTTTTCGTGAAGGTTCCTACCCTCGAAATGCTGGAAGATCGTTTGCGTTCACGTGGCACAGAAGACGAAGAGGCTTTGTCGAAGCGTATATTTAAGATGAAATTTGAGTGGTCATTCCAGGAACAATTTGATGTAATTTTAGTGAATGATAAGCTGGAGGAGGCCTTGGCTGGTGCGCAAACCTTATACGATCAATTGAAGAAAGCATGAAAGTAGGCCTGTTTTTTGGTTCTTTTAACCCCATTCACCAGGGTCATTTGATCATTGCGCAGGCCGTGTTGAATCAGACGGAGGTAGACCAAATTTGGTTCGTCGTTTCTCCCCAAAATCCACATAAAAAAACCAAAAGTCTCTTGCACGAATTTGATCGTTTAGATCTAGTGGACCGGGCTATTGCAGATAATTTTGCCTTCAAATCGTCAGATATCGAGTTTCTTTTAACGCGTCCTTCCTACACGATAGATACGCTGGTTCATTTAGCCGAGCGTCATCCGGAGACCGAATTCAAACTCATTTTAGGGGGCGATAATTTAGAACAGTTCAAAAGCTGGAAAAACTACCACCAAATACTTGATTATTATGGCCTCTATGTCTATCCCCGAGGAGAAGAGCCAAGCTCAGATTTGTGGGAACATAAGAACGTTCAGCGGATCGAGGCGCCTGTTTTACATATTTCGGCTACCTATATTCGGGCCTGCATTCAACAAGGGCAATCCATTAAATATCTAGTTCCTGATGAAGTGGAGGCCTTAATCTCTACTAAAAACTTCTACCTTTAGGCCTTTCCGCCTAATCGATGAATTCCTATTTTTCTCGTTTTCCTTTTGTCCGAATCGTCCTGTTTTGGATGTTGGGAATCCTATTTTCAGGAAGTCATTATTGGCTTTTTCTTTCATCCCCTTTACTTTTCTTCCCCTCTCGTACTGTAAAAAGTATAGGTATTTCGGCACTGCTGATCGCGAGTTCGATGGCCTGGACTGATTATTTAAAACCCCTAGTAAGCAAGCCCCCTAGCGACGCCTGGGTTTTTCAAGTGGAAGGTCAAGTGGAGCAAAAACCCAAAAGCTGGTCTGTTTTAGCTCGCTGTTTAGGTACTCGGAATTCCTCAGCGATTTGGAGCCCAAGTCCGGGATTATATCGGCTGTATATGTCTAATCAAATACCCAGGCCTAGGTCAGGGGATGTCTATGAAGTTCGCGCAGGATTAAAGTCGTTTCCTGCACCACTCTTCCCACATGAGAAAGATTGGCGAGAGTATTATGCGTTGAAGGGCATTGGGGGATCGGCCTATGTTTCGGTAGATCGAATTCGGCTTTTGCGGAAAGGCGTGGAGGAGGCGAGCTTTTTCGAAAAAGCGCAGGGCTATTTTGTTAGTTTGTTAGAGCGCGCTTTTGAGCCGGGCCGTGATCGGGATGTCGCGGAGGCGATGTTGTTAGGCGTGAAGACGAAGATTGATTTTGAAACACTGTCCACCTATTCGGCTCTAGGGGCGATTCACATTTTGTCGGTTTCTGGACTACATGTGGGTCTTTTGTATATGGGTCTTTCCTTGATTTTTGGTTTTTTATTGAAGCGCCGGCCGGTGGGACCCTATGTGTTTTTTGGGTTGATGATGGCCTTGCTGTGGTGCTATGCGGGGATTAGTGGTTTTTCTTTGCCGGTGCTGAGGTCCGCTTGGATGTTTTCAGTGATTTTATTTGCCAAAACCTTCCTCCACAGACAAGAGAGTCTGAATACCCTCGCCTTTAGCGCTTTTGTGCTGCTGTTTATACATCCAGCCTCTTTGTATGACCCAGGTTTTCAACTATCTTATTTAGCGGTTTGGGGATTAATCGCCTTTCAGCAACGCTGGGCTAGGCTTTTTCGATTTACAGGGTTGTTTCGCTGGCCTTTGACCCAAATTTGGGAATTAACCTGTGTCGCTTTAGCTGCTCAAGTACTTACCTGGCCATTGATTGTGTTTTACTTTCATCAATTACCGCACCCGGTTTCTTTTTTTCTACTTAATCCCTTTTTGATTCTGTTCTCTTCTATTGCGCTCTTTTTAGGTTTTTTGCTACTGGGGATTGGCTCTTTTTTGCCCGAATGGGCCTTTCAGCCTTTGGCTTATTTACTTTCAACTAGTTTTCGATTACTGCATGGATTGATGTTTCAATGGGTGGAGCGCTTTACCTCGGTGATTCCTTTTTTGCGCATTTCGCCGCTTGAAATTTTGGTTTATTTTATGGCTATTGCCCTCTTAGTTTGGGCGCCTCGTAGGTGGAAAGGTTATGCACTCGTTAGTTTGTTGTTTTGGCAAACACCAAAGTCAGAACCAGCGGCGTACCTGAGTACTTTAAAGGGCGAGGCAGTTTGGGTTGAAAAATTAGGACGACATTCCATTGCCTCCTTACCTGTATCTGTTGAACCTGCCTGGATTCAATCACATCTAAGCCCATTGTGGTCGAACGAAGGAGTGAAGGATACCTTGACGCGGCGCTGGCCTTTAGAAGGAAATATTCAATGGAATTACCATGGCAAGCATTTTGCCTATGTTCGACAACCCACGGAAGGTAGGGGGCAATCCTATTTGATTTTGGGCAAAGAGATAAAATACAAGAACCCGATCTGGCTAAAAAGCTGGCGGGGTGCCACTTGGTATTTCATGAAGAAACCCTCTGCTTATTGGATGGGAGTGTTGAATCCTTATCTACCGCGGCGCTATTATTTCTTGGATGAGCGGCCTGCTATCCAATTATAAAAAAAAGGCTGCCGGTGAGGGCAGCCTTTCGGAAATTAGCTTGGCTTCTTCTCGTTGCGCTTACGCTCACTTGGATCTAACCAAATTTTACGCATACGTAATGATTTCGGAGTGATTTCTAAGTATTCATCCTTTTGGATAAACTCCATACACTCTTCTAATGAGAAGTTTAATTTAGGAGCAATTTTTGCGTTTGTGTCCGTACCAGACGCACGCATATTCGTTAATTGCTTTGATGCTTGAAGGTTCACTTCGATGTCATTTTGGCGATTATGCTCACCTACAACCATTCCAGTATAGATTTCTTCACCTGGATCGATGAAGAACACCCCTCTATCTTGTAATTTATCAATGGCATAAGGAATAGCAGGACCTGTATTCATCGAGATCAATGATCCGTTGATACGACCTGGAATCGCTCCTTTAAATGCTTCGTATTGAATAAAACGGTGGGCCATGATCGCCTCTCCGAAGGTAGCCGTTAACACTTTCGAACGTAATCCAATCAAACCACGGGATGGAATGTTGAATTCTAAGTGTTGTAAGTCCCCTTTAGGTTCCATGATCAATAACTCGCCTTTTCCTTGAGTCGCTAATTCGATTACTTTACCAGCTACTTCTGCAGGAACGTCTACTACTAATGATTCGATTGGTTCTAGGCGCTCTCCATTTTCTCCTTCTTTAAAGATAACCTGAGGCTGACCTACTTGTAATTCATAACCTTCACGACGCATCGTTTCGATTAATACAGATAAGTGAAGAATACCACGACCAAACACTAAGAATTTATCTTCGCTATCTGTCGTAAGCACTTTTAAGGCTAAGTTTTTCTCTGTCTCTTTGAACAAACGATCACGTAAGTGACGAGATGTCACTAATTTACCCTCCTTACCAAAGAAAGGGGAGTTGTTAATCGTAAACAACATGTTCATCGTAGGCTCATCGATAGCGATACGCTCTAAAGCCTCTGGATTCTCTGCATCAGCGACTGTGTCACCAATTTCGAAATCTTCGATACCTGTAATGGCACAAATCTCACCACACTCAACTTTTTCTACTTTTACTTTTCCTAGACCTTCGAATACTTGAAGTTCTTTGATACGCATTTTCTTCGTTGAACCATCCGCTTTACATAAAGCAATTTGCATGCCTTCTGTTAATGTTCCGCGCTCTAAACGACCGATCGCGATACGACCCACGAAAGAAGAATAGTCTAATGACGTAATCTGCATTTGTGGTGTACCTGCTTGTACTTTAGAAGCTGGAATGTGCTCAATAATTGCATCTAACAAAGGAATGATATTATCTGTTGGTTGTTTCCAGTCAGTACTCATCCATCCCTGCTTAGATGAACCATAGATGCAAGGGAAGTCTAATTGATCTTCTGAAGCCTCTAGGTTAAACATCAAATCGAATACACTTTCGTGTACTTCGTCTGGGCGACAGTTTTCTTTATCTACTTTATTTACAATCACGATAGGCTTTAAACCTAAAGCAATAGCCTTAGATAAAACGAAACGTGTTTGAGGCATCGGGCCTTCGAAAGCATCCACTAATAAGATAACACCATCTGCCATACGTAGAACGCGTTCTACCTCACCGCCAAAGTCGGCGTGACCAGGTGTATCAATAATATTAATTTTTACCCCGTTATAACGAACAGATACGTTTTTAGACGTAATTGTAATCCCTCTTTCTCTCTCTAAGTCGTTATTGTCAAGGATCAAATCTCCAAATTCTTGATTTTCTCTAAAAATCTTGGAGGCATGAATGATTTTGTCAACTAGGGTCGTTTTACCGTGGTCAACGTGGGCAATAATGGCAATGTTGCGAATGCTTAGCATAAAAATGTATTCGTTGAATGAAACGAAATTCCTTTAATTGGGAAATTCAAGGTGCAAAGGTAGGTAATATTTCTTTGAAAAGTACTATTAGCAAATTAAGAAACAAGTGCTTTCGGATTATTTTTCGTAGGACGCGCGACACTGTTCGCTTCGATTTTTGCTAAAATGCCTGCTGCATCGATTCCGCATAGGGCATAAAGTTCTTTTTGCTCCCCATGTTCGATGATTTCGTCTGGAACTCCCAGGCGAATTAGTAGAGAGGTATAGCTATGGTCGACCATGAATTCAGCAATGGCTGAACCGAATCCGCCTTGAATTGCGGCGTCTTCTACGGTAATGACCTTCTTAAATTCTTTAAAAATGCGGTGCAATAATACTTCGTCTAAGGGTTTTACGAAGCGCATATCAAACAAGGCAGGTTTTAGTCCTTGAGCACGCGCAGCTTCGCAAGCAGCGATTGCTTCATTGCCAATATGGCCAATGGACAAGATGGCGATTTCTTCCCCCTCCAGTAATTGCACTCCTTTACCTATTTCAATTTCCTCTAAGTCAGTTCTCCAAGCGGGCATAACACCCTCTCCACGTGGATAGCGAATGGTCATCGCTTTTTCATGGGACTTGAACGTATCTAAAGACGCTGTGTACATGATATTACGCAACTCTTGCTCATTTCGCGGGGCAGCCACAATCATATTAGGCACACAACGCATGAAGGCTAAATCAAGTAGACCATGGTGCGTAGGCCCATCTGCTCCCGCTAGTCCAGCGCGATCTAAACAAAAGATGACCGGTAGTTTTTGCAAACAAACATCATGTACGACTTGGTCGTACCCGCGTTGCATGAAGGAACTGTAGATGTTGCAGAAGACGGTTAAGCCTTGTGTAGCTAGTCCAGCGGAGAAAGTTACGGCATGTTGTTCCGCAATTCCCACGTCAAAAGCCCGATCAGGCATCGCCCGCATCATAATATTCATCGAAGATCCCGATGGCATCGCCGGCGTGATTCCCATGATTTTAGGATTCTTTTCGGCTAGTTCTAATAGCGTATGACCAAAAACCTCCTGGTATTTAGGTGGCTGTGGATCATCAAACGTTTTCTTATGAATTTCACCCGTCGTTTTATCAAATTTACCTGGCGCATGCCAAAGAGTTTGATCTTTTTCGGCTAGTGAATACCCTTTTCCTTTGGTCGTTATGCAATGCAAAATCTTCGGTCCAGGAATATCTTTTAAGTCATTTAAGACGGTCGTTAAATTATCAATATCGTGACCATCAATCGGGCCAAAATACCGTAAATTAAGCGATTCAAATAAATTACTTTGATTTAAAAGGGTGGCTTTCAACCCATTTTCGATCTTCGAAACAATCTCTTGTGCCGTCTTCCCGAACTTGGACATCTTTCCTAACAGATTCCAAACATCATCTTTCACCTTATTATAGGTGTGAGACGTGGTGATATCTGTTAAATATTCTTTCAAGGCCCCCACATTTGGGTCGATTGCCATGCAATTATCGTTCAAGATAATCAGCATATTGTTCGGGATATCGCCCGCGTGGTTCATGGCTTCGAAAGCCATTCCTGCGGTCAGCGATCCATCCCCAATCACAGCGATGTGCTGCCTTTGTGTTTCTTTTTTATAGCGTGATCCCACCGCCATTCCTAACGCTGCTGAGATAGAAGTAGAGGAATGACCTACGCCAAAGGTGTCGTATATGCTTTCAGAACGCTTCGGAAAACCGGAAATACCTCCTATGATGCGATTCGTATGAAAAATATCCCGGCGTTCTGTTAAGATTTTGTGTCCGTAAGCTTGGTGCCCCACATCCCAAACCAATTGATCGTCCGGGGTATTAAATACATAATGCAAGGCTACTGTTAACTCGGTTACACCTAAAGAGGCGCCAAAATGGCCTCCGTTCACCGATACGTTGTCGATAATAAACTGACGCAATTCGGCGCAAACTTGAGTTAAGTCTGATTTCGGCAACTTACGCAAATCCTCCGGAGAGTTGATTTTACTAAGTAATGGACCGGCTTCAAATTGCATAGACGCTTGTGATGTAATGGTGAAAGAGTAACAAGGCAAAGGTAAAAATGTTTTTAAGCCTTAGTCATTTTTTTGACTCGCTTTGAATAATCTTTTTTGTTCGTAATCGGTTAAACTGTCGTATCCGGACTGTGATATTTTGTCCAAAATGGAGTTTAACTCTTCCTCTGGAACTATTTCGGGTTCTTTTCTAGTTTGAATTTTCTGGTTTACTACCTGTACAAATTCTTTAATTTTAATTTCAAATATGGCTTGAGGGCGGGAGGCGGCTAAAAAGTTTTTGGCAAAAATAAATCCTAATATTGCCCCTCCTAAATGGGCAATATTCCCTCCAGCGTTCGATCCGGTCGTTTCAATGAAGGACCAAAGCACATAAAATGCGGAGATGTATTTTATTTGCACCTGCCCTAATAAAAGTAAACGCACCTCGTAATTAGGTCGAATCGTGGCTGCGGCAACTACCACCGCAAAAACCCCGGCAGATGCCCCATTCATAAAATTAGGCCCTTTCTCAATGAAAAAACTTACGGTATTCATGGTGATGATAAAGGCTACCGCTCCGGCCAATCCGCCATAAAAGAAGAGTTGAACGAGGCGCTTATTTCCGATAAAATCCTGGATAATAATACCGAACCAATACAGGAACATCATATTAAACACCAGGTGGAAGACCTCGATGTGCAAGAAAAAATAGGTGAGCAGACTCCAAGGTCTTTGGAGGATCAGATCAAGAGAGGATGGAAGAGAAACTTGCGCAAAAAAGGCGTCAAATAATTCAGATTTTCCAGCGATCAATAAGCCTACACGGACGATCATTAAAGCGATGAAAATGGCTCCATTAGCTATAATAATCTTCAGTAAGCCTTGTCCAGGCTGCTGTATAATATTTTTTATATCGGTCCAAATACTGCGCATGTTAATAGAAGCTGTCTCGTTTTTGGCGCCAAATCAATAATAAAATCACGGCAAATAGCATACCGCCTAAATGGGCAAAATGGGCCACATTATCCCCTTCAGCAGCGGATCTGCCAGCATAAAGCTCATAAAAGGCAAATCCCATCACTAGGTATTTTGCTTTCACCGGAATGGGGATAGGAAAGACAAACATCTCGGAATTAGGGAATAAATAGCCATAAGCCATCAAGATACCGAACACGCCTCCAGAGGCGCCTACCACCGGGTTTTGGGTAGTATAGTTTTTATAATGTTCAATCGCGCCGGTGGTATTCAATTTTCCTTCATTGATGGCTGAACTTCCATCGAAACGGTTGAAATAGTCCATCAAGAAATCAGAATTTGGGTTCGAAATAGCTAATTCCAACGCCTTACGAATACTCGCGTAATCATGAAAATATTGAATCGCCTCGTGTAATAAACCAGCGCCTACACCACAGAAGAGATAGAAAAATAAGAAGCGCTGTCCGCCCCAGATTTTTTCTAAAATAGATCCGAACATATAAAGCCCAAACATATTCATCAACAAATGTATAAAATTCGCATGAATGAACATGTAGCTGATGATTTGGAAGTAATGGAAATTACTAGACTGGAAGAAATATAAGGCAAATAATTCATCTGGGATGAAGCTTGATCCTAAGAACATGGCGACATTGATGAAAATCAAATTCCGTACCGTGGGTGTTAAATTTCTGAGCATATTATTCTTCGTATCCCCAGTCGATGGAGTTTTTCATGTCTTTAATTAATAATCCAGCCGTTTTAAAGGCGCCGCGGATCTCGTCTACTTTGTCGTATTGTCTACTTTCCTTGAAACCCTTGTAAAGCTGAAGAAGTTCATCGGTCAAGCCATTCATTTCTGCAGGGATTTCTTCTTGTAACCCTAAAACATCTTCTAAAATGCTGACGTATGAACTTTGTAAATTCGAAAATGTTTCAGCCGAGATGGATTCAAAAGCTACTCCACCTGTATAAATAGAGTTGATCTTCTTTAACAAGGTAAACAAGTGAGCGATCGCCACAGCCGTGTTTAAATCGTCGTTCATACCATCGTAGCAACCTTGAATCGCGTCGTTGATTTCTTTTTCCTGTGCGGCATCTGGATTTGCCGTGATATCCGTTGGATAGGCTAATTTTTTGATGATCCGCAAGCCATTGGCAATTTTCTTATAGCCTTTTTGGGCAGCTTTTAGTGCTTCATTCGAGAAGTCTAACGTACTGCGGTATTGTGACTGCAACATAAAGAAGCGCACCGTCATGGGACTATATGCCTGCTCTAAAAGCGCATGACTGCCCGCAAATAATTCGGATGGCAAGAACGAGTTTCCAAGGGATTTACTCATTTTTTGGCCATTCACCGTTAACATATTTGTGTGCATCCAATACCGAACCGGGGCGCGACCATAGGCGGCTTTTGCCTGAGCAATTTCGCATTCATGGTGTGGGAATTTCAAGTCCATCCCACCTCCATGTATGTCAAATGTATCCCCTAAGTATTTATGACTCATGCAGGTACACTCTAAGTGCCAGCCTGGAAAACCCTCTCCCCAGGGAGATGGCCAGCGCATAAGGTGTTCTGGTGAAGCTTTTTTCCAAAGCGCAAAATCCAACGGATTTCGCTTTTCGCCCACACCATCTAAATCCCGTGTTTCGGTTAATAAGTCTTCGATAACGCGACCAGACAAATGGCCATAATTACCGCCATTCTTATTATAGGTCTCGATGTCAAAATACACCGAACCATTCGATTCGTAGGCTGATCCCTTCTCAATTAAAGACTTTGTTGTCTCTATTTGTTCCACGATATGACCCGTCGCCGTAGGCTCAATACTTGGAGGCAAAACATGGAATTTTTCTAATACCTGATGGAAATCCTGTGTAAAGCGATGAACGATCTCCATCGGCTCTAACTTTTCCAGTTTGGCCATCTTACCTATCTTATCTTCCCCCTCATCGCCATCGCCTACTAAGTGTCCTACGTCCGTAATGTTACGCACATAACGCACCTTGTATCCGATATGCAATAAATAGCGGTTTAGGATGTCAAAAGAGGTAAATGTGCGCAGATTGCCTAAGTGAACATAATTATAAACCGTGGGCCCGCAGACATAAAGTCCCACGTGATTTTCGTGTATCGGGGTGAAAAGTTCTTTTTCACGACTCAGGGTATTATAAATTTTTAAGGGCTGCATGGTAAGCGGATCGTTTCTGATCGAAAGAGAACAATATTAATTAAAATTAATTGGATTCTTTTAATTCACCAAACCCAAACGCAATTCATTACCTTTGTATTTATTTTGCATTAAATCGTTTTTGGCATGTTTTTGAGAGAAGTAGGAGACGACACTCGATTAAAGAAGACCTTTCTGGAATTACCGGTTCAACTTTATGCATCGGATCCTAATTGGATTCGTCCGTTGAACAACGATGTGGAATCAATTTTTGATTCACGTAAGAACCCCCATTTTAAGCAAGGAGAGGCAATTCGCTGGATTTTGTTTTCGGATTCTAGTGAGCCTATCGGTCGAGTAGCCGCTTTTTATGAGCGGAATACGAAAGAAGGCGAGGTGCCCGTGGGTGGAATGGGCTTTTTTGAGTGTGTGGAGAATGAAAGTGCAGCTGTCCTACTTTTTGATGCCTGCAAAACTTGGCTAGCGGAGAGAGGAATGGAGGGGATGGATGGCCCGATTAATTTTGGGGAGCGCGATGGTTTCTGGGGTTTGATGGTCAAAGGCTGGGAGTTTGAGCCTACCTATAAAATGCCTTGGACGAAACCCTATTACATTCCTTTCTTCGAGAATTACGGATTTAAAGATTATTTTCAGCAATATGTATTCGTGTCGCCTATTGCAGGAGCAAACGTCACGCCGGGCATTGAAGAAAAAGCACAACGCATTTTTAATAACCCTGATTACGTTTTTCAACACATCGAAAAGAGTAATTTGACCAAATACGCGGAAGATTTTCGCTTCATTTTCAATGCTGCCTGGGCTAAATTCCCCGGGGTGAAGGAAATGAGTTCGGAATCTGCCCAAAAACTAGTGAAAACCATGAAGCCCATCATCGATGAGCAATTATTGTGGTTTGCCTACACAACCGATGGGACGCCAGTGGCTTTCTTTATTGTCATCCCTGATTTGAACCAAATCGTCAAACACCTGAACGGGAAACTGAACTGGTGGGGCATGATTAAATTCCTTTTATTAAAGATGAAAGGAACGTTGACCCGTACTTGTGGGGTGATTTTTGGCGTAACTCCAGATCACCAAGGCAAGGGAGTCGAATCAGCTATTGCCCTTCGATTCCGAGAAGTCGCTCGAACGAATCCTTTCTATCCCTATGCAACCATGGATATGAACTGGGTGGGGGACTTTAATCCTAAAATGCTTCGATTTGTCTCCCAGTTAGGAGCCACGAATGATAAAACTTTTATTACCTACCGGTATTTTTTCAACCCAAACCAAGTCTTTAGTCGTTGTCCTAAAGTAGGTTAAAACATTTATTATGAGCTTATTATCCATTGGAACCGTAGCGTTCGACGCCCTTGAAACCCCTTATGGGAAAACTGATAAAATCATCGGTGGATCTTGTACTTACATCGCCTTATCTGCGGCCTTCTTTTTACCTAAGGTAAATGTGGTAGCTGTGGTGGGTGATGATTTTCCCCAAGAATACATGGACACGTTGACCTCACGCGGAATAAATCTAGATGGCTTACAGATTAAGAAAGGGGAGAAATCCTTCTTTTGGGCAGGTAAATACCATAACAATATGAATTCCCGTGACACCTTGGTGACGGAATTAAATGTGTTAGCAGATTTTAAACCAGCTATCCCAGCATCTTATCAAGATTGTGATTATTTAATGTTAGGAAACTTAACTCCACAAGTTCAAATGGAGGCTATTCAAGGACTAAACAAACGTCCCAAATTAGTCGTTATGGACACGATGAATTTCTGGATGGATGTAGCGATGGATGATTTGAAGCGTGTTTTGACGATGGTGGATGTGCTTTGCATCAATGATGAGGAGGCACGTCAATTATCCGAGCAATATTCGCTCCGTACAGCCGCGAGATTAATCATGGCAATGGGACCTAAAACCTTAATTATTAAGAAAGGGGAGCACGGTGCCTTGTTATTCCAAGGGGATCGCATGTTCTATTGCCCAGCTTTGCCATTAGAAGACGTGTTTGATCCGACGGGAGCTGGGGACACCTTTGTAGGTGGATTTATCGGTTACCTTGCAAAAACAGACGATATCTCCTTCGAAAACATGCGCAAAGCGATCGTCCACGGTTCGGCGATGGCCTCTTTCTGTGTAGAGAAATTCGGAACTGAGCGTTTATTCGAAATTACGGAAGCAGATTTAGCTAGCCGCGTAAATGAATTTAAAGAATTAGCCTCGTTCTAATTCTTAACCCACGATAACTTCGTGCATTTGATCCAGGTTCAGGTATTTAGCAGCCATGTCTCTAATATCCTGGGCCTGGATATTTTGTATATGATCTTGGAACTGGTCATAATAATCAGGCGCCAGGCCATCTAATTGAATTACCCTTACTTTTTCGGCGATATCGAAAGCTTGCGTCAATTCGCCGGTGAAGCTTCCCATCAGGTAATTTCTTACGATGTCTAATTCCTCTTCTGAGACTAAATCGTTTTGAAGAATGTTTATTTCTTTTTTGATTTCTGCCAAAGTCTCATTCACATTTCCCCCATTTACATCCGTTCCCACCACCCAATAGCCGCCGCGCGGGTAAGGGGTTAAGCTGGAGGAGATGCCATAGGTGAATCCTTTGTCTTCTCTGATATTTTTCTGCAATCTAGATCCAAAATAGCCACCCAAAACGGTATTCATCAGGCTAAAATTAAAATAGTCCGGATGGGCTCTAGAAATGGCAGGCAGACCGAATCGAATGGAACTCTGAACGGATCCCTCTTTTTCTTCCCTTATTTTTAGGGGCTTGGGCGCAGGCTGAAGGGTTGGAATATGAATCACCGGGCTACTAAACGAAATTTGTCCCAGAGTCTGATCTAAAAATTTGATCTGCTCCTCTGATATCTTTCCGGAAAGGAAAATAACCGGTTGCTGTGTTTTCCAAGTAGCTTCAAACTGCTGAACAATTACCTTTTGATCTAAACAATCAAAATCATCTGCCAAAGTGAAACGGCCATACGGGTCGTTTGGAAAAATCTGTGCTCTAAATTTTTGGCTCGCTGAATAGGAGGTTTTCTCCCAATTGAGTTTCGTTTTTTGGCGCTCAATTTCAATCTCTTTTTCTACTTCGTCGGCGGGAAATATAGCGTCCTGTAGAATCTCTGCCACAAGCGGAAGCAAGGATTCAAAATGCTTATTCAAGCCATATACGGTAAAAGTACCATGGTCTAAACTGGCTTGGATATCCCAAAATGCTCCGAAAAAATCAAAATCTTGATTTATAGCTTGCGCTGAATGGGTAGACGTCCCTCTTTTCATCAGCGAAGCCGTCATTCCCGCTAATCCCGCTAAAGGGCTATGAATCGCCCCTGCTTTGGTACTTAATTCAAATTTAAAAACCTCCTGTTCGCCAGCAGAAACGACCCAAACCTGAATTCCATTCGCTAAGGTGAACTGATTAGGTGTAGGGAATAAAATTTTATCCACCGGATAGGCGGCTGGGGCAATACTGCGATCTAGCATATTATTTAACGGGCTGATTAATTCCCGCAATGAGCGTTAAACGTAAGGTATTCGCAAGTGGACTCCCTTGTCCACTAGGGACTAAGTAAGCAAAGTCAAGACCGTATTTCGAGTCCATCTTAAAGCCTACGCCAAAGGTAAAGTACTTGCGATTTCCCTTCATTTCACTCTCATTAAAATAGCCTGTTCGTAAGGCAAAAGAATTATTAAATAAATATTCAGCACCGATAGAGGTAGTCACCTCTTTGATTTCCTCACTAATCCCGTCTGGCGCATCTCCTAAAGATCCAAAAATCCCGCCAATCGCTGAAACCGTCGCCGGATCCGTGCCTACCATTTTCCCATTTACGTAGGCAGGAGGTGTAGGAACCATCAATTTATTGAAGTCAACGGTGAATGTTAATTTATTCAAATCATCTATCTCGTGTGTGGCAGCCATACCGACACGTAAATTCGTAGGAATAAAGTTCTTCTCTGTTCCACCGTAGGTTACCTTACCTGATATGTTTGAAAGCGTAAGGCCATAGCTATATTTCCAAGGGGCCGTTGTGGGCTTCGAATAAAAGACAGAGATATCCGCTGCCACCGTTTCGGCTGGCTTCAAGGCATTGCTAATTCCTCCGCCACCTTGGTAATTGCCTAATAAATTCGAATTAATGTATTTCAAATTCATTCCTAAAGAAAGTGCCGGCGATAATTTTCTAGCGTGCGAAATACCTAGCGCAAATTCTTTTGAATTAAAATTACCTGCACTTGTTCCATTATCTAAAGTCGCTTGGAACATCCCTTGATCAAAATAATCAACCGAAAAGCCAAAGACTAAATTCTTCTTCGTCACCGTATAGCCCGCTATGTTATAGAGTGCCATGTCATTGACTAGGTTGCGTAACCAAGGCGTATAAGACATAGAAAAACCCATTTTCTTATCTGTGGTTGCTAATTTTGCCGTATTCCAGCGAATGGCATTAGCATCTACGGATAAGGCCACTCCCGCGTCCCCCATCGCAGCAGAACGCGCATCAGGTGCTACATTTAAGAATAGCAGGGTGGGGGTAGGAATTCGTCCAGCATTGATTTGGCCTGAAACTAATGTCGTTTGAGCAAGGACATTAAATCCTAGTGTGCATAAAATCAGGGTCACTAAATGTTTCATGGGCTATTTTATATTTCCTATACGACCGCTAAAGCTTTGAAATGGAGCTCCCGTATCGTAAGTTAATTCTAATTGATAGTAGTTGATAAAATCTAATTGGTTTTTCTCTTCTGCACTCCAATCGATCGAGAAAGTTTGGTTGACAGAATCACTTCCAGGAACCAAGCCGGTTTTCTCTAAAATTTGTTTCCCTAAGTTACTATAAATTTTTAGTTTGTAGAAGTAGCTCGTCCAACGTTTCTCTTGTATAAAGGAGAAATTACTTCGTTCTGTCATTGGATTAGGATAAATTCTCAGCGAACTGTTCTCTTTCGTTAAAGAGGAAACCGTGAAATCAAACGAACAAAATCCCTGATTCGTATGTAGGTCAAAACAATTGGCTTTAATTCGATAATTTCCAGGTTTTAAAGATTGAAACGGGAAAAGGAGTGTTCCTTGTTTGCTATTATTCAAGTCGGGTGAAAAAAGATTGGCGATGGGGATTTTTAAGGTGTCGTTTACGGTCAAATAAGCTAATTCGCCTTTAGGTCCCACAAATCGAAGCGAGCTGGCGTCTGTTATGTTAATTTTTAAAATCGGATTAGGGGAGCAAGCTTGTATATTAGATTCGTTTAATAAGCTTGCTGAAAGCACGGGAGGAGTGCTTTCTTTTGCCTCTGAACTCGCTTTCAATACACTTCGCATTCCGCCTCCGTAGTTTTCTGTGGCAGTACGTGCAATCCATTTTAATCGAGACGCAGGTAGGTTAGCTAGACTGAATTTGCCTTTTTGGACGGTGGCAGCGTGCGTGCCCTCTAGGTTTCCAGGGATGCGGTAGTTGTATTTATCTGTTTTTGTTCCCAAAGTCTGTACGGATCGTTCCTCCCCATAATAATATACCTGGATTTCTCCATCGATGCTAGGGGTGGTTTGGCCTTGAATTAAGCCAGAGGGCAACGTGTCTATTTTAATACTCAGCTGTTTTTGATTCCAAGGTAGATTTAACGAAGGATCACCTAAAAGGGTGATATTGCGGTTAATAACACCAGATTGACTATCATTTTTAGCATCTCTGAATATATCCCCTAAGCGGTAATCGGTAGTATTTAAATGATTAGTTAATTGTCTATAAAATGCTTGCCCGAATAGATAATTGCTACTCTGAAAAACGGGTCTTGTCGTCGAAATAAGTGCAATGGCTCCCCCCTGATTCGACAATAGACTAATTTCTGCGCCAGACATTTGATTAGGATCATCGAAACGCCCAAACTGGCATGTAGCCGTTAAAAGGATGGGCAGGTGTTGGCTGTTTTTCAGGTTTTGTAATTCGTTATTGGTAATGATTTTTTCGTCTGTCCAAGCTGATTCTGATCCATGACCCAAGAAATGAATAAAATCAGCCTCTTGGTTAAATAAGTCGAGGCTTGCTTTTTTGCCAGCGGCAGACGTATATATTCCGTTAGCTACTTCTTGAGGAAATTGATCTAGGTAGGTTTTTTGAACCTGGAATGCCTCCGGAATTAACCCAGCGAAGTCTTCCGCATCTTGTACGTGAATATTTGAATCGCCATCATCGGCTAGCCAAGCGAACCGATAGGGCTGTTTGCGATTTTGGGACTCATAACTAATAAGTTTATTCACTACCGTATTTGCTTCTTCAAAGGATCTGGCTGGAATCCGACCAATGCCTACCGATAAGGCTTCATTTGTCGCGTCATTACCTTCGAGCCATTCTCCTTGATTCTCTCCCAATATCCCGAAATAATCATCAGACACATAGGTCTGCAAGGGTTGTAAGGATTCCCTACTTTCATAGCTGGGCACATAATTCAATCGTTCCGAAGCCGAGGCGACCTTATTTATGCCTTTATAATCGACTGACGCATCACCAAAAAAAAGTACGTAGCGAGGTTTCTTCCATCGAATAAAATCTCGAATAGCCGTCACATCCAATTTTCCGGCAGAAAACTCATGATAAATTTCCTGAGTCGAATAGGTTTTTGTACTGATTCCTTTCGACTTTTTATAGGCCGCTAAGAGTTTTGCCACGGGAAGTATAGAAGGGCTAGATATGATAATCAGGTCAGCCGATGATTCTGCTCGAATATTTTGATTCGCAATGATTTCCCCCGTTTTCGGATCGGATGCTTTCGATGGATTGAAAATCAATAGTTCAGTTCCTGGGGATATCTGACTTAGGGCTAGGCTCGCGGAGGTTTGTGTTATTTTTTTCCAGCTATTTCCTGCTTTTTTTAGCCAAATTTGGTGATTAGCCTGTAAATTTTGAATTGAAATAGTGAAGGAGGAATCCGACTTATTGGCTAAAATATAATGCGGATTTTCGTTTAGAGCATTAAATTTTCGTGGGTATTCGAGGTCGATATAGTCAAGGTAACCTGAGCCTGTCGTATTGGAATAAGCTAAGTTCCACGTCCAGTTTTGGTCTTTTATCTCTGGAATGACGCGCGCAGAAAAGTGTTGAACAAAAGCTTTCTGGTCGTAGCGCCCACCTGTGGTGGCGGGAAACACCATAGGATTAATCGTATTTCCTGGAATGGAAAAATTGAAGGTTCCTGGAGCGACGGAAGAGGAGGCAAGTTTGCCCGAAAGAACGCTAGCAAGCCCCGTTTTATAATCCGCTAGAGGATATTGAATAGTTCGGTTTACATTGCCAAAAAATCCATCCCCCAGCCACTCTCGTCCCGATTGCAAAAGGTTATAGGTTTCAGGCTCGTAATGAAATCGGCTTAATCCATAATCGACAGTCTGCCCGGCCGAACCAGCTGCGACCGATATTTCCGTAATCGCTTTCGGTGCAGGATCATCTAAGCGAATGAAATAAAAAGTAGTGTCGCTGTAGTGATTCGGTAATTTTTCACCGTAAAAAACAATAGTCTCTCCTTCTTTCAGAAAAGGGATAGGTTGCAAGTCAATAGGTCGTGAAGTCGAGTTAGCTTGTGGTAATTCTCCAATTTCATGACCATACACACCGATTTGAGTCGCCTTTTGGTTTAGTTTGGAAAGCCAGGATGGAGTGATTTGGTAAATTCCTGATTGGGTGATGCCGACTTTTAGCCATCGACCGCTAGCTAAAACCGAACTTTGAGCATGCCCTGTAAAGGCTGCCAAAAGCAGGAGTAAACAAATGTTAAGAAATGTCAATCGGTAACACGTGCGCATTTTTGGCAATTAAGTAATTTCGGCCTGAATTAATTTCTTTGCAAATGTAACGGGTTCGACGAAGTTTCCCTTTGATAAAGGAAAGGTTTTTTAATTGAAAGGCCGTACCCTCTGCTAATTCATGAACGGGAATACCAGCTGGGGACTCCATATCAAATGTTTTTAATATATCGACTAAAGGTTGGTAGCCCGTAGAGGATGCCGCCGGATTTTTTAAATAAGCGCTTAATACTTTCACGAGTTCGGCAGGGAGCAATTCCTCATCTAAAATCGGTTCGAAAAGTACATAGAATTGTGACTTCCATTCTTGTCCGTGTGGAAGCACTTTATTCTTATGAGCCAGATAGGTAGTCAGGTGCGCGACTTCATGGATATAGGTTACTAGGAAGGCATAAGGATTGAGGTTGTGATTAACAGTGACCTGGTGGCCTTTTGCTGGACTAAAGCGGTAATCCCCTAGTTTAGAATCCCGGGATTTACTGACGATAAAGTTAAAAGAATAATCATGCCAAAGTTGAAAGCAGTATTCCGCTACTTTGGGAGGGAAGTGATCAAAAAAAGAATCAATCTTTTTATTCTTCATCCTGATTTTAAGCACAAAAAAAGTCCATCGCATGCGATGGACTTTTTTGTGATCGTTGTGCTAAAATTATTTAGCAACAGCAGTGTCAGCAGCAGCAGTGTCAGCAGCAGCAGAATCTGCAGGTGCAGCAGCAGCAGCAGAATCAACAGCCATAGAATCAGCAGAAGCTTCTGCTTTCTTCTCACCACAAGATGCTAAAGTTACCATTGCAGCAACGAAAGCTAGAGCGAATACTTTTTTCATTTCTTATTTTGTTTAAGGTTTGAGTTACAAATCTACGGCATTATTTTATAAGTACAAATAAATGCAAATAATTTTTTAAGAATTTTTTAAGGAATGGGGTGATAATTATGAAAATGTGGCCATACGGCGCATATTTGACTTAAAAATCCTTAAGAATTAGGGCTTAGCCAAATAGCTAAATTAGATAAGTCCTATTTTATTAGATCTTTGAAGCGGTCGTAGAACCCACTTGACTTAAAGGTGAAAGTCTTGTGCAAAATATAATTAGAGACAAAGCTATATCCCATTCCATGGAAGGTGGTCCCTATTTGGGTGATATTTAATTTCTTAACCGAATAGGGAATGTGTAAAAAGAAATCCGGGTAGCGGGCGTGAATGAATTCGTATGGAATGGTGCTAAAAATCCAGGTGATTCCACCCGAAAAGCTAGCTACTAAGACGTATTTAAACATCTCGCGTCTGGTTTGTTGGCTTTGGCGAGCATTAAATGCGAAAAGTTTTGTTAAGAAAAATCCGACTACTAAGGCGATAAAATAGGCTGGAAGGATAGAGTCTTCGTAGGATACGCGGAACCAATCTTTAATCAATCCACCAGCTAAAAGTTGAACACAAGCCCCTAATCCTGCCACCACAAAGTAGGCGAATAAGTCTTTCTGGTTAAATAGGGCTGGTTTCTTTTTGTTCAAGTGCCTAGGTTAAAAGAGATTTTTAACGATGCTTGGATATACGCCTAATAACAAGGTGCCTACCGTACAAGCCCACATCGCGAATTTAACTAAGCCAGGCAATTCGATGCGTTCGATATCCCCTTCTTTGAAATAGATCGCAATGATACCTTTGAAATAATAATAAACGCCGACAGCAGACATAATGATAGCTAAAATCACAGGATAATAGACATGTCTGTTAAAGATGTCTGAGAAGACAAAGAATTTACCCCAAAAACCCGCTGTTAACGGAATACCCGCTAAGGACAATAAGGAAATGGTAAAGCAGAAGGCTAGACCTGGATTTTGTTTCGCTAAACCTTCGAAAGAACTGAAGTTCTCCGGCTTCTCTTTACGTCCAGTTTGGTACTCTGCTACAAGCATCACCACACCAAAAGCAACGATAGTCGCTAAGGTATACGATAAGGAATAATACAAGATGGTGGATGGCGTACTGACTTGATTCGCGCTCACCGTTAATAACATATAACCAGCATGGGAAATACTCGAATAAGCTAACATGCGTTTAACTGATTGCTGGTAAACCGCTGTGACATTACCCACTAAAAGCGTCAACATACTGATATAATAGATCGGGTAAACCCAGGTTCCGTACATTGTTCCGAATGGCCCCGAAAGTAATTGGAATAAGGCGGCAAAACTAGCTGCCTTCACAACAGTCGACATAAACATGGTGAAAATCGTAGGCGCTCCTTCGTATACATCGGGCGTCCAGAAGTGGAATGGTGCTGCTGAGATCTTAAATAAGAAGCCGATTAATAGTAATAATACTCCGATAGAAAGGAAAACAGGAGTCGATTCCGGTGGTGTATTGGCGATGGCTAAAGCAATGTTCGCTAGGTAGAATGATCGAGTAGCTCCGTATACGAGGGTAATTCCGAATAACAAAATACCCGTCGCAAATGATCCCATCAAGAAGTATTTCAACGCTGCTTCGTTCGAGCGTAAATTACGTTTATCCGATCCAGTTAGTACATACATGGCCACAGATAATATTTCTAGACCCACGAAGAACATGATCAAATGGTCGAATGAAACCATTAAAATGGCACCCACGACCGAGAATAATAAAATCGCATAGTATTCTGCAGGATGGGTATGTTCTTCATCGATACCAAAGCCTTTGGAAAAACTAACGACCATAAAAGCAGCTAACTGAATGATTAAACTGAAACTGATCGATGTATTGGTGGTATGGAACATGTGTCCGTACCACAACATTTCGTGATTCCAGTCCAAAGCCGTTAATGCCATGCTGCCCGCTAAAAATATAAGCGTTGCTGCTTGAATGGTCTTTCTCGAAAACCAAAAGCCTAAGAATAAATTTAAAATACCTAGAAGTGATAATGCAATGATAGCCGTCATAATGCTTTTTTACTATTTTATTTGAACCATTGAATTAATTGCTGAACCGCTGGTTCACTAAAACCTAAAACTGTCGATGGGAATATACCACCTAAAATTACAAGTGCGCTTAAAGGAATCAATACCGCTTTCTCTGCTCCTGTTAGCTCCGCAAAATCAGCCGTAATTCTAGACACATTCCCGAACATCGACTTCTGAATTAAACGCAACGTATATACGGCACCTAAAATAATGGTGATACCAGCGATGATGCCTAAAGTCAAGTTTTGGTCAAATACACTCTTCAATAATAAGAACTCACCCACGAATCCATTCGTTAATGGAAGGGCCACCGAACCTAAGCTCAAGATCACAAACGTGACCGTTAATGGATACGAGAATTGCGTGATACCGCCTAATTGGGCGATTTCTCTTGACTTCGTTCTGCGCTCAATGATTTCGATTACGAAGAATAAACCGATGATATTGATACCGTGAGATAACATTTGGTAGAGCGCTCCTTGAATACCTTCGATGCTTCCCGTCAAAATACCGGCAGACATCAAACCAACGTGAGCAAAAGACGAATAGGCTAATAAGCGCTTCGCATCTTTTTGTTGAATAGCGATAATGGATCCATAAATCACCCCGATTACGGAGAGTACAGAAGCCGTCAAGCCCCAAGTCGCAACGCCTACTGGGAACATGGGTAATACAAATCGGATAACACCGTAAGTACCCATTTTCAACATGATACCCGATAATAACATCGTTCCTTGCACAGGAGCAACGGTATAGGTGTCAGGCTGCCACGTATGGAAAGGGAAAATTGGCATCTTGATGGCAAATGCCAAGAAGAAAGCGGCGAATAAATAGCCTTGTTGATCAGCGCTTAGGCCTTTCGCCGTTTGGTATAATACTTCGATATCCGCTGAATGAAATTCGCCGGGTGTTTGTAAATACACATACACCAGGGCGATTAAGAAGAATAATGACCCAAACAAAGTGTAAACAAAGAATTTAAATGTAATGGCATTCTTGTTCTCGCCACCATAGATGGCTGCTAAGAAGTAGATCGGTAATAAGGAGGCTTCGAAGAAGAAATAGAATAAGAAAGCATCTTTCGCTAAAAAGGCTCCCATTAAAGCGGTTTGCATGGCAAGCATCAAACCCTGGAATTGTGCCTTATTTGCCCGGTCTGTATTTGCAGTAGTCGCTACGATGAAAGGCACTAATAAAGCACAAAGACCGATGAGAACACCACTAATTCCATCTACATACAAAGAGAAAGACAATCCTGCCTCAGCCACCCAAGGGGCAGAGAAGGAAACAGGGCTCAAACTCGCCTCTTTTAAAACAAAGACCGTCGCCGCTAATTCGATGATGGATGCCGCTAGGGAAATGGCAAACGCATTTTTTGGCTTGAAAATCAACAAGGCTGATCCAATCAAAAGCGGAAATAAAAGTATAAATAGTAGATACATAGCTATGTGGCGATCGGTTGATTAATGAAGGATCGTACTCTTTAAACTAACAAATAAGATGACAACGATGGCCGCGACCATGCAGAATAAGTAGATACCTACGTTACCTGTCTGAGCCCTGCGGAATTCGGTCGAAGCATATTTAACAAAACGGCCTAGGCCTTCTACGAATAAATCGATTACTAAAAAGTCGATTACTTGGAAGAAGAAATTAGACAAGAATGCGATCGGTTTCACAAAAAGCAGTTCGTATAATTCGTCGATGTAGAATTTGTGGTAGATTACCTTTTGAATACCTGAAATCTCTGTGTCCTCTGATGGCACCGACTTCTGCATTCCGAATAAGTAGATCGCTAGGAATGCTGGTAAGAAAGCCGCTAACAAGGGTGCGCCACCTTCTAAGCTCAAGAAATTCACTTCTCCTGCTTCTCCCACCTCAGGTAATAAAGGCGCTAACCAATGAGCCAAGAATTCATTTCCTCCCGCAAAATGAGGCAAGTTTATCAATCCACCACCCACTGAGAATACCGCTAATATGATTAAAGGCAAAGTCATCGTGAGAGGCGACTCATGTAAATGATGTGCTTGTTTTTCGGTTCCTCTGAATTCTCCATAGAAAGTAAGGATGAAAACGCGGAACATATAGAAGGACGTTAAAGCCGAGCCTAAAATCGCTAAGCCCCACATCAACGGATCGTGGTGGTATAGGCTAGCTAAAATCTCGTCTTTAGAGAAGAAACCCGCAAATGGAGGAATACCTGCAATCGCGATTGTCCCTAGCATAAAGGTGATGAACGTGATAGGCATCTTAGATTTCAATCCACCCATGCGGCGAATATCTTGTTCGTCTGACATCGCGTGAATCACAGATCCGGCTCCTAAGAATAATAAAGCCTTGAAGAAAGCATGTGTCATTACGTGGAAAAACGATGCGGTATAAGCGGAAGCTCCTAAACCCATAAACATGTAGCCTAATTGGGATACCGTTGAATAGGCAAGGACTTTTTTGATATCGTTTTGGAATAAGCCGATTGCAGCACCTAATAAAGCCGTTACTAATCCTATCCAACCTACAAAATGCAATACTTCTGGACTTAATTCAAATAAAGCGTTCGCGCGAATGACCATATAAATACCGGCCGTCACCATCGTCGCTGCGTGAATCAATGCGGATACAGGAGTAGGACCTGCCATCGCATCCGGAAGCCAAGTAAACAAAGGAATCTGGGCTGATTTACCCATCGCACCGATAAATAAACAGCATGCGATAAGACTTAAGTCAGTGGTATAGTCGCCACTTTCTATGGCTGCAAAAATTGTTTGAAAATCGGTCGTCCCAAAATCCTGAATCAACAAGAATATTCCCACTAGGAATCCTAAGTCACCAATACGGTTCATAATGAAGGCCTTGCGGGCTGCATCTCCGTAGGAATTCTTTTGGTTCCAAAATCCGATTAATAAGTAAGAACACAAGCCTACGCCTTCCCATCCGATGAATAAAACGGTAAAGTTTGCTCCTAAAACTAGGATTAACATGAAGAAAATAAACAGGTTTAAGAAGGCAAAAAACTTGCCAAAACCCGCATCATGCGCCATATACCCAATCGAGTAAATGTGTATCAAGGTGCCTACTCCGGTGATAACTAGGAGCATTAAAATGGACAATTGATCGATTTGAAATGCAAAAGGAATCTCTAAAGAGCCTACCTTAATCCATTCTGCGATGGTAAGAATTTGCGCTTGGCCATCAAAATTCAAGAATAATTGAAGCGATAAAGCGAAGGCAACTAGGGGAGGAATGGTTCCAATAATTCCCGCGATTTGCTTCGGTATTTTAGGATAAGCTAAACCATTAATAGCAAAACCTAGTAAGGGTAAAAGAGGAATGAGGAATAATAAAGACATAGTAATAGCTGCGCTTAATTAGTTTTTCAATTTGCTTAGTACACCGATATCGATGCTCTGGATATTTCGGTAAATCATAACAATGATGGCTAATCCTACAGCCACTTCTGCTGCGGCTACCGCCATGATGAAAAAGACAAATATTTGGCCGGCAGGATCCGAATAGTAAGAGGAGAAAGCGGCTAACAATAGGTTAACGGCATTTAACATTAATTCGATCGCCATGAATACGATAATCGCGTTTCTGCGAGTTAATACGCCCATTATGCCAACACAAAACAAAGCAGAGCTTAAAATTATGTAGTGGGTTAACGGAATCGTACGAATAATTTCGGGTATTGATTGCATAGTCTTAAATAATTACAAAGGCTTCAGGCAAAAGCCTGTCCAAAAAATGCATTTATGCGAGGCAAAAATACGAAAATTTCTGATAGCCCCGACATCAAAAATGCCTTAACGCTGAAAACCTTGCAATTTTATTTCGGTTAGTTTGCGCTTCGTGTCCATTGGGAAATCACCCTTCATCATCCAGTCATAATAGGACGGGTCAGACTTTAAAACTTCGAGCACCGGTTTGCCTATATGTTTACCAAAATTAAAGCAAGCCACGCGCTCTTTATTATACGTCATTCTATTAGCGAAGTCAATTGAATTAGAGGCACTTAGTTCGTGAAGTTTGTCCATGTCATTCTGGATAGGGAAAACTTCATTGCCCTCCGCATCCTTCGTAGAACGGGTCGCATAGTGTTTTACTTGTGCATTCAAAACTTCTAAGGTAGCAAGCACATCAGCTTCGGCGCCGTGAGCTCCTATTAATTCCTTGCCACAATAAAACTGGTACGCTGCGGTTAAATTCCGCGGCTCCATCAGGTGGAAAATGCGTTGAGCATCCACTAAATTTCTATTTTTCATGTCAAAATCCACCTCAGCACGTAACATCTCCTCCACTAACAGGGGCACATCGAATCGATTAGAATTAAATCCAGCTAAATCACAGCCGTCTAAAAAAGTGGCCAATGATCTCGCAACCATGCGAAATGAGGGCTCATCTTTCACATCTTCATCGTAAATTCCATGTACTAAAGACGCTTCTAATGGAATCGGGATACCCGGATTCACGCGACGCGTTTTAACCTCCACACTTCCATCTGGATTGGCTTTAGCAATCGAAATTTCTACGATGCGATCCCGGTTAATTTGTATGCCGGTTGTCTCTAAATCGAAAAATGCGAGGGGTTTCTTAAGGTGTAATTGATGTTCCATGGTATTTTTTAAAATGGGCCAAACCAAAGATAAGTTATTATTACCTTTGTTACATGAATTTTCAACCGAAAGCGCTTTTTTTTGACTGGGATCACACCCTCTGGGATCATGACTTAAATGCCCGCGAAGTATTGCTTGATTTAGCGCTCGAATATGACTTTTCCTTCGACCCTGAAACCTATTGGAAAACCTTCGAAAAAATTAATAATTCGTTATGGGATCAGTATGCAGCAGGAGAAATTTCGCAGTCGGAATTAAGGGAAATACGTTTTGTCCGGTTTTTCCAGGAGCTCGGTGTTTCGGGGTCCGCAGAAGAGTTTGGAGATAAATACCTCGAACGTGCGCCGCGAAAGACGAATTTGATGCCGGGGGCATTTGAAATCATACAAGATTTAGCGGAGCATTTCCCACTCTACATTTTAACGAATGGCTTCAACGACATTCAATACGTGAAAATTGATGGAGCCGGAATGCGGTCATTTTTCAAAGAAATCATTACCTCTGAGCTAGTGGGTACGAAGAAACCGAGTCCTTTGTTTTTTCAATATGCCCTATCTCGTGCGGGAATTCAAGCGGAGGACGCCTTGATGATCGGTGATCACGTAGAAGCCGATGTGCGTGGAGCTCTTCAAGCAGGAATTCCAGCCATACATTATAATCCTAATTCCGTGAAAACGGATTTACCTTACGACATTCAACATTTAGATGAATTAAGGGGATTACTCAAAAATCGATAATTGATTGTCGCTTGATTTTCGGTCAAAAATCTTTTTATCCCGAATGAATTTCTTGTTTTCCTCTAGGAATAAAATGAACTTTTCGATTTGCTCGTATTGAGCGCTGAAATCGATATTATTTACGTCATAGGATTCAACATAAACCTGCTTAAAGTCCGTAATGACATAGTCTAAGCGTTGTATACCGTATTTTTGAAGACCTAACAGGTAGAGATTTTGGTGATTAGTTAAGAAGCGATTTGGCTCATAATAGGCCGTACTCTTCAGGTCAAAAGCTACCGTATCACCCACACCATCCACATATCCGTAAATCATCGCATTTTTATAGCGGGATTCCACGTAAAACTGCGTCTTGTATTTAACCGGTAATAAACCCCGCGCTTGATCGATGATTCCCTCCGCAAACGCCTCTTCATTTTCCCCTAGGGTTACTGCTCGCTCAAAATCAATCCCCTTTTGTTGTGCATTCGTTGTGGGCTTTCTGACTCTGTTGATGCGATCAATTAGCTCGATTTCATCCACGATGATTTTGCCATTCGAATCACGGGATTGATTCGCATAGAGATTAAAGGAATTTAAAAGCGTGGGATATAAGCGGTAAATCATACGGCAATTTATTGAATTTGAAGGCGAGTCACAATTTCATCTTCGATTAAATGCGATTTTGTGATCTCTGCCACATCTGCTACTTGTACGTTACCATAGAAAACGCCTTCAGGATAAACGACCATCGTGGGACCTTTTCCACAGAAATCAAGGCATCCAGATTTTTGCACACGGATTTTAGCTGTTCCACCTTGCGCAGCATAACTCGCTCTAAAGGCATCTACTAATTCCATTCCGTGACCAGAGCCACAACATTTTTTAGGGGCGTCTTTATCATTAGCGCAGATAAATACGTGTTTTTCAAAGTGCATAATTTAGCTATTTAAGAGTAGTACGATAGGACAATGGTCCGAATGTTTAACGTCAGGAAGGATAGAGGCATGTTGGATTTTTTCTGCCAAAGCCTCAGATACCATCTGGTAATCAATGC
Organism: Aquirufa sp. A-Brett2-W8; assembly: GCF_054558755.1. Lineage (NCBI taxonomy): Bacteria > Pseudomonadati > Bacteroidota > Cytophagia > Cytophagales > Flectobacillaceae > Aquirufa > Aquirufa sp. A-Brett2-W8. The sequence goes on along the minus strand of NZ_JBPXKS010000006.1, from coordinate 36,552 downwards.
GCCAGCCCAAGTTTTTGTCCCGAGCTCCCGCGCGGTAAGACCACCAGCTATAGTGGTGCGGATCAGCGTTAATGGCTCTGAAGGAATCTACAAAACCACGGTTCACAAATCCTTCCATCCATTCACGCTCTTCCGGTAAGAAACCAGAACTGGTCGTATTTCCTTTCGGGTTATGAATATCGATGGCTTTGTGGCAAATATTGTAATCACCCGAAATGATTAAATGCGGGAATTCAATCTTAAGGGTATTAATATAATTTTGAAAATCGGCTAGCCAGTCCATTTTAAAGGCTTGTCTTTCATCCCCACTGGAACCAGAGGGCATGTAGACGCTCATCACGGAGAATCCGTCATAATCGGCGCGCAGCACGCGACCTTCAGCATCGTATTTGTCAATTCCGCAACCTACAGACACGTTATTTGGCCTAACCTTACTAAATATAGCCACTCCGGAATAGCCTTTTTTCTGGGCAGAATGCCAAAAAACTTCATAGCCTAAAGCGAAGATTTCTTTCAAATCAACTTGCTCAATATCTGCTTTCAACTCTTGAATGCAAACTATATCGGGATTTTCTTCCTGAAGCCAAGTAACGAAACCTTTTGTAATCGCGGCACGAATGCCGTTCACGTTATAACTAATTATTTTCATTCGGGAATACCTCTGTTTTGAAATAATGAATAACATGTGCTTTCAAAAGAATTTCCTGCTCTTTTAGGGGCAAAGAAGGAATCGCTTGGGTATTTTCCCAATGCGGCCAGCCGTCCTCATCCAATCCTTCTAATTGGTAAAAATGGCTATAGCTCAACACCTTACAGGTGGCGATGTGCAGTAGATCTTGCTTTTGTTCTTTAGTAAAATGCGCATGTCCTTGACCTAATTCCTGAACGCCTATCAGTAATAAAATAGGCTCCATCTCCGAAGGACGCTTGCCAAACGAGTTTTCAAAAAAATCGAGAATCATCTCCCATTCTTCAATTACTAATGCCGGCTCGAATTCCATGTGGATTTATGATTAAATGAGGTGCAAATTAGGCACAAAAAATGATTAATTGCCGTAGATGTCGTAATTTTGAAAACCAATAACCAAAAAATCAGTTTATAAAATGCAAGAACTTGCAAAACCACTTCTCCTAACGAACAAAAGAATCTTAAAAAAAATGAAATCCTTCTCAATACCCTCTTTGTTTAAGAGCAACTTGATCGGTCGAGTGAAAGAGGCGAGGCGAGTTAAGGATAAATTAAAGAAAGATTTTACGCCTACTCACCTTGATTTTGGTCCCGTAGAAGTACTTCTTTCTCGTCATTTCGGCTTTTGTTATGGGGTGGAAAATGCAGTAGAAACAGCCTATCAAATTATTGATCAAAACCCGGATCGCCGCATCTTTTTGCTTTCAGAAATGATTCATAATCCTGCCGTTAATGCAGATTTATTTGATCGAGGTGTTCGATTTATTCAGGATACGTCAGGTAATCAACTAGTTGACTGGGAGGAACTAAGTTCAGAGGATGTGGTCATCGTTCCTGCTTTTGGGACTACTTTAGAGATACAATCGATTTTGCAATCACGTGGAATCGACCCCTATGCCTACGACACGACTTGTCCTTTTGTAGAGAAGGTTTGGAATCGTGCGGATGCCATTGGGAAAAAAGAATATACGGTCATCGTGCATGGAAAGCCGAGTCATGAGGAGACCAAGGCTACATTTTCGCATTCTCAGGCGATTACTCCTACGTTGATTGTGAGGGACATGAAGCAGACTATTGCTTTGGCCGCTTATATTAAACAAGAAAAATCGGCAGACGAGTTCTATGCAGAATTCGCTGGACAGTATTCGCCTGGTTTTGACCCTTCGAAAGATTTGAAGCGTATTGGTGTGGTAAATCAGACGACCATGCTCGCAACAGATACGCAAGAAATTGTGGATTATTTACGCCAAATCATTCGTCTCCACTTCCAAGTTGCTCCAGAAAACATAAAGGATTATTTTGCGGACACGCGTGACACGCTTTGTTATGCAACAAATGATAACCAAAGTTCAACCTACGGTTTATTAGCAGAAAAGGCCGATTTCGCTATAGTAGCGGGAGGGTATAATTCCTCTAATACGGCCCATTTAGTTGATCTGTGTGTGGAGAAATTACCCACCTATTTCATAAAGAATGCGGAAAAACTTATTTCTGAAAACCAGGTATTGCATTTTGATAATGCCGTAAAACAGGAGTGTATGTCATTCTCTTTTATCCCCTCTAATCAGAAAGTTCGCGTGCTTTTAACTTGCGGGGCCTCTTGTCCAGACGCGGTTATGGAAGAAATCTTACGAAAACTGGTATCGTTTTTTCCAGGAGCAAGTGACGTAGACGAAGTGGTTAATATGTATCTACAATCTTTTTAACAGCAGGCAAATAGCCTTCGCCGAATAGATTTACGTGCACTAAAAGTGGATATAAATTATACAAGGGAATTCGTTCATGATATCCTTTTTGTATCGGAAAATTCGCGTTATAGGCTTCATAGAATGCCTCATCAAATCCACCAAACATCGTTGTGAAGGCAATTTCAGCCTCTCGTAAGCCGTAATAACAAGCTGGATCCACTAGCGTAATTAAGCCATCGGGGTTCGTCATGGCATTTCCAGACCAAAGGTCCCCATGAATCAAAGCAGATGCTTCATTCGGAAGTAGGGAAGGTAATTTTTCAAAGAGTGATTCGAATTTAGTCTCTAAAGCGGAGTCGATTTTGCGATCGTATACTGCTTGCGCAAGTTGCTTACGCAGGCGATTCTCCGTAAAAAAGGCCACTCCATCTTTATTCCAGGTGTTAACCTGCGAGGCAGCACCTAAGTAGTTCGTATAATCTAACCCGTGTCCTTTTGGGCTAGTATTTTTATGCAAAAGCGCTATTTTTTCACCAAAATCAGGCCAATATTTTGCCACCTTTTCTCCTGATGGAATACATTCCATCATCAGGTATTCTTTTTCTTCCATGGCACCTGCGCCTATCACGCTAGGCACTGAGATGGAGGAGGTTTTCCCCATCAAATCTAGGTTCTTGGCCTCAGCTTCGAACAAACCTTGGTGATCGCCCTGGTTCCATTTGATAAAATACTCCTCCTCATTTTTCAATTTAACGCGCACTGCTAAATTAAAATTACCCCCATAGAAAAATTCTAAATCCTTTACTTCGGTGTTTTCACCTAAATGATGCTGGATAATTTTATCAATAAATTGGTATTGTGCTTGCGTTTCGGATGACATAGGTCAAAAGTACTATTTTCTTTTATAAAGCGGAACCGTAGAGCAAGGTTCTCCAAAAAACAAGCTCTTTGCTACCGGCTGTAATAATTGGGTGATTTTTAGATACACTTCAGTAGGAACGGATTCTTTCGAACAACCTTTTATGACGATTTTAGCATCTTGAAAATCTGTTGGATTAATTTTTGCAAGCGCCTGGTCGAATAAAACCTTTTCTAAATCATGTAAATCGCCAAATACCAAGGTTTTGGCAAATGGAGTCAAAGAAACACCCAATAACATATAGGCCCAAGTAGGAATGATGGCATCTGCGCTGCATCCCACGGCTACATGTTTATCTTGATAGCTCGACCAATCTTGGTCAGCTATAAATGTGCGAAAGTCTTTTTCTCGCAAGGCAATCCCTTGAAATAATTGATCCTTGATATCGATAAATAGTCGGTCACCAGCCACACGTAAATCTTCTAGGTCGATTTGCGTTAGTCCACTTTGGTTCACCCGATTAATAATTTCCTCTGCCATTTTAAAGTGATTTTAAAGCGATTTTAAAGTCGGTTTTGTCCCCATATACTCTTTTAAATAGTCGGGCTCTTTTGTAACGAGATTCTCGAATCTTTGGTTCAAATAAGCTTCATAAGCTAAATGACCCATTTGGGCTGCGTCAGGGCACAAAGGCTCGTCTAAAAAGGTGATTGACTGATGCTTGCAAGATGCTTGCCATTTAGCAGCTCCATTACCGAAGGCAATCAAAGGCGCATAATCTTGAAATGAATCATCCCCTAAAATATGTGCCTGCTGCGGCATCATTTCTTTTAATTGCGCATCATAAACGGCCGCATAAACTTCCATTCTTCGGGCATCTAACAAGGGCAAAAGTAAGCATCCCTTCGGAGTTTGAACTTCGGATGCTAAAATCTGCAGAGTAGGTAAGCAAATCAAGGGCTTGTCTAAAGCAAAGCATATTCCCTTTGCCGTGGCTAAACCAATACGTAATCCAGTATAAGAGCCCGGTCCATTTGAAACTGCCACGGCTGCTAAATCAGCTAATTTTTTACCAGCAGTCTTCATTGCTTTTTCGATCAGCAAGGTCAAAGCCTTCGAATGGGATCTCTCCTCTGAGACTAATTCATGACTAATCAATTGCCCCTTTTCATGCAAGGCAATGGAACAATTTAGCGTGGAAGTTTCTAAACTAAGTATCAGGCTCATTTTGTCAATGTAATTAATTCAATCCCCTTTAAGAGGGTAGGGTCATGTGTAAAAGACCATTCATTAATACCTTTTTTCAGGTAATAATGGTGCACAATTTCTTGCTCTAAAAGCGCCGCAATTACTTTCTTGTTGCCTTGTAGTTCTTTCACAATGGACGAATCCCATTCCGGTTGTAGGCGATCTAACTCCTTAGTTAAATTCGCGTATAAATTATCTTTTTGCGTTTCCTTTAAGACATCCCGCATTTGTTTTTCCAAAGGACTTTCGTAGATAAACTTGCTTGACTTCACCCAGTGTACAAATTCGCCATATTCGGCCTCATTCAAGTGAAAACTTGCCGCCGCTGAGATATGTGCATGTTTTAATTTATACAAGCGGGCATATTGGAAGACGATTTTCTCTTTTAACAATTGCTGTGTCAAACTGTTTGCCTGTGGTCTGCCCACAAAAACATCGGGCTCAATACCTCCACCAGCATTCACCTTTCTACCATTACGTGTTTTAAATTCTTGTTTCGTGGTGTCCTTTTTTTCAGAATAATCAATGGCCTGAATGCATCGTCCACTCGGGATATAGTATTTAGCTGTGGTAATCTTTAATTTAGCTCGGTAAGGCAAATCGCGCGTTACTTGCACTAAACCTTTTCCAAAACTCCGTTGCCCCACCACTGTCGCTCGATCATAATCCTGCAAAACGCCCGCCACAATCTCGGCTGCGGAGGCCGAATTTTGGTTGATCAAAACGAGTATAGGCAGGCTGGTATCCCAACTCGAATTCAACGCCTTGTAGGTCGCATTCCACTCCTTTAATTTACCCTTTGTACTCACAATGGGTGTTTCTTTCTCTAAAAATAGATTGCAAATATCGACCGCTTGGGTCAACAAACCACCTGGATTATTACGTAAGTCCAAAATCAATTTCTTCATCCCGTCCTTCTTCAGTTGAACCAGGGCTGCTTTCATTTCTTTGGTAGCCGATTGATTGAATTCTTCTAATTCGATGTAAGCGATTCCTGGTCGAATGATGCCAGCGTAGCCTACATTTTTGATTTGAACGGTGGACCTGTTGATGCTTAAGGTCATCTGCGTGTCCCCACGTTTAATTTCTGCGACAAGCTTACTATCTCGAGGGCCTTTAATTAGTAGTCCTGGATCAGAATCTTCAGTTATAGGATTGCTATTGATGGATACTACTTGATCCCCTATCTGTAAGCCAGCTTGCAATGCGGGGCTATTTTCGTCCACGAAGGTGATATAATAAGCTTTGTCTATCCAGGAAGCCCGGATGCCGATTCCTTCGTATTTCCCCGTTGTTAACGTAGTGAATTCGTCCAAATCCTCTTCCGGATAATAGACCGTATAAGGGTCTAATTGGTCTAGCATTCCGTCAATGGAATTTTGCACGGCCTTGTTAGGGTCGATCGGATCCACATAAAATTGATTCAATTCTTTAATCACACTGGCATAGATGTCCAGGTTTTTAGCTAGGTCAAAAAGCTGGTCAGCCCGATTAAATGCCCACAAACCCAATCCCAACAAAAGGAATAAAGAAATCTTAGCTACTTGTTTCATTCGGCTGGGTAAATTTATCGAGGATGGCGACCATTTTTTTGTGGATTTTGTCCGATGGTTCAATTGTAGAGCCAATATAGACAAAAGCCAATACATCTGGAAGCTTCGCCTTTCCTTCGATTTGAAAATGGGGTTTGTTTAATCGATAAGCCTCGCGGATGCGACGTTTTAGGGTATTTCTGTCCACTGCTTTGGCGAAACGACGCTTCGGAACAGAAATTAAAATCTGAGGATTCTCTAAATCCTTTTCAAAAGGATTCTCCTGGATGTATAAAACACGAAAAGGATAGACAAATCGTTCTTTAACGATTCGACTATCCTTTTCGAATAAGGAATCTATAATTTTAATGTGCGTTAGACGCTCTGATTTAGAAAATGTAAATTTCAAAGCAGGAATACTAAGTGTACAACAATAGCAAACCAGAAATCTTCCTTTCTAAGATCTATGGCTTATTTGCCTCTTTTTTCGTCTGAAACAGATAACTTGTGACGTCCTTTAGCACGACGGTTTGTCAATACGCGACGACCGTTTGCCGTAGACATACGCTCACGGAAACCGTGTTTGTTCTTTCTCTTACGTACGGAGGGTTGAAAAGTTCTTTTCATTTCTTTATTTGTTAAAGCAGCCTAAACTTTCATTTATGGCCTGCAAAGGTAAAACAACTATTTATTTGTTGAGCTTTCGGCGGTTAGGCCCTCGCTAAACTGGTCCTTAAACCTTGATTTCTACGTCTACTCCTGATGGCAATTCTAATTTCATTAATGCATCTACTGTTTTAGCAGAAGAAGAAAAAATGTCAATTAGACGCTTGTAAGTACATAATTGAAATTGCTCACGTGCTTTCTTGTTAACGTGTGGTGAACGTAAAACAGTGAATTTTTCAATTTTCGTTGGAAGTGGAATAGGGCCAGAAACAACTGCTCCTGTAGCTTTTACCGCTTTAACGATTTTTTCAGCCGATTTGTCTACTAATGAGTGGTCAAATGACTTCAGTTTAATGCGAATTTTTTGATTCATAAAAGATGGTTCTTTAAATGGTTAAGCAGCGAAAGAACCATTTACTCCGCTACTTAAATTAATAAGGACTGCAAAAGTACAGAATCTCCATTAATTATACAAGCCTTAAAAATTTGTTTTTTGGAGAGCGCGTTGTTTATCAGTTAAATAGCTTGTTAGTTCGGACCTATAAATTGCCGGGTCTAGCGTTTTTAATTTTTCCATTGCCTCTTCTGCATACGAAATTTCACCTAGTAATAAGGCTTGATGGGCATAGATCGGATAATAAGCAGGATTTTGTTCGTTCCATTGCAAGGCAGCTAAGGCAGCATCGTATCCGGTTTTGGCAGGAATAAGAGGGAGCGCTTGCTGCAAGACAGCTACTTGGAAAGGGTGTTTTTCTAGCATTTTGCGCGCTTGTGAAGCAGTAGTGATGGGCGCCGTTTTCACAGGATAGGCTGAGGCGTATTTCCAAAAAGCTAAAATGCCCGGAAGTGTTTGCCCCTGAGCGGTGTCTGAAGCGATAGTCAAATTTAATTGGTTCAAGGCAAGCAATGGTTTCTCGTGGTAAAACGCTTGCCATGATTTTAAAAGGGCTAGTTCTGGGAACAAATTCGCATGCGTTTTTTGCCAAGTCTGTAAATCATAAGTGGGTGCCTTTCCTTTCCAAAACACCAATCCATTATATAGATAAACTAAATCTTGTAAATCAGCCTTAGGTACAAAGGAAGGATTCATGGGTGCGGTGGGAACCCCAGCGGCTAAGAGGTTAGCCTGAATGCCCAGATCCTCTGAAGCAGTAAATGCTGGTTTAAGTTTACGGTAAATAACATCAGAATAAAGATTATTGCCGGCATATAGTGGATTCTCCGGGTCGAGAGCATGGGCGCGTTCGTAAAAATAGGCCGCAGAATCAGGGGAGGCGAGTCTTTCGTATTGCAAAGCGATTTGTGTCGCAATGCGCGGATCGTTCAAATCGCTTTTCTGCAACGTGAACAGGGCATCAAAAGGATGATTTTCCGCTGCGAAAACATTCGCTAAAGCCACGGAAAGCGCAGGATCTTGCTTTGTGCTTTGACTTGCTGCTACATAATAAGCAAAAGTCTCCGTGTCGCCCGCCTGCTGGGCAAGCGCCGCGAGACTCAGATTACTTTTTGTATTTATTCGACTGTGTAAGGTGGCGTTTTTATATTGAATTTCAGCCATTTGTTGATCCCCTACTAAGCTAGAAATATCCCCTGCATAGTTTTCCTTAGCAGCCATTCCAAGGTGATAGGCGCTTGAATTAAAGGCAAATACAGCTCCCATGCTGAGTAAAAGAATACCAATCTGAATTAAATGTAGCGGCAGCAGAGCGGCCTTGTGAATAACCTTGTGTATGGGAAGATTTTGGATCAGTAATGGACCAAAATTCCGAAGGATAAACAAAGGGAATACCAATCCCATAATTACCTGGTTAATTAGATTCCAGCTTTCAATAGCTTGAATTCCAGGGGTATTGCGATGCCACAAAAGGGGAATTAAGGCTGATAAAGAAAGCAGACCTAAACCCACCAGGGTTTTGTTGTCTTTGTTTTGGTAAATATAAATCCCCACAGCTAAAAGAATCCAAATGAAAGCTGGGATGGCCGTTCGAACCCCTAAGTCGAATCGTTGATTCCCGAAAGTCAATAACAGATTTATCCCCCAAACTAATCCCAAAATAGTGCGATTCTTTTTAGAAGCGGCTCTTTCGCGCCCATGTGCCATTCCCATTAAAAACGTAGGAATACTAGCGGAACTTAATAAAGATAAACCAGCTAAAGCCACTAGACTCAGGCTAAAAATCTGCCCACTTACGATCTGGGCTAAAGAAGAAAAGGATGCATCGGAAAGGCTACAACTGACGATTCCAATCCATAAAGTGGCCCCTAATAGGGCTTGCCAAACCGCTAATAAAGAAAACAACAAAGCAAAAACCCCGATGATCGCGAGTGTAAATCCGATGATTTCCGGAGTTGCATCTAAGGAGGTAGATTGAATCTGGAAGTTTTGGCGAATAAAATAGACCGTGCTATGTAAATTTTGACCGGCTTGCGAGTCCACTACTTTTTCAAAGGGCATCATTTCTGAGACTTCCACCCAATGAAAAATTTCCGAACCCCCTTGAATCCATAGTGCGATGGACGCTAAAAGCAGGGTTAAACTAGCATAATATATACTTTTCGAAAAGGAGGGGAGAGTCCAGCTCATATTTTGGTCCAAAAATGAATTCCTAAATTTCATACAAACTACGATTCATTCAAAGAAATTGCCTGATTTTGGCAAAAAATAGTTGAAAAATACTAATTTCAGTTTTGGTAAATTCGAATTTAGAGGCTAATTTTGCAGTCCGAATGTTACATGCATTCGTAAACAACTTAAAATTTAGTTTTTTAGCTAACAAATTAAAATTCAAATGGCAAACGCAGTTAATAAAGGAAAAGTTACGCAAGTAATTGGACCCGTTGTCGATGTGAGCTTCGAAGGTGAAGGATCACATTTACCAGCGATCTTGAATGCTCTTTCAGTAACGAAATCAAATGGTCAAACGCTTGTTCTTGAGGTGCAACAACACTTAGGAGAGGATCGTGTAAGAACAATTGCGATGGAAGGAACGGAAGGTCTTCAACGCGGTCAAGAGGTAATCGATAAAGGAACTCCGATGACGATGCCGACTGGCGAAGGAATTAAAGGGCGTTTGTTTAACGTAGTAGGGGATGCCATCGATGGTATCGCTCAGCCTAAGTCTGATAAAGGTCTGCCGATTCACCGTGCAGCGCCTAAATTTGATGAATTAGCAACTACAACAGAAGTTTTATTCACAGGAATTAAAGTGATTGACTTATTAGCTCCTTATGTTAAAGGAGGTAAAATTGGTTTGTTCGGTGGTGCCGGTGTAGGTAAAACCGTATTGATCATGGAGTTGATTAATAATATTGCTAAAGCATACGAAGGTCTTTCGGTATTCGCAGGTGTAGGTGAGCGTACTCGTGAGGGTAACGACTTATTACGTGAGATGATTGAGTCAGGCGTTATTAAGTATGGTGAGGAATTTAAGCACGCAATGGAAGCGGGTGAGTGGGATCTATCTAAAGTAGATCAAACAGAACTTGCGAAGTCTCAAGCCACCTTAGTGTTCGGTCAAATGAACGAGCCTCCTGGAGCACGTGCACGTGTAGCTTTATCAGGATTAACCGTAGCGGAATATTTCCGTGATGGGGATGGCGAAGGTCAAGGTCGTGATATCCTATTCTTTATCGATAACATCTTCCGTTTTACACAAGCGGGTTCTGAGGTATCTGCCCTATTAGGTCGTATGCCATCTGCGGTAGGTTACCAACCAACCCTAGCTACAGAAATGGGTGCGATGCAAGAGCGTATCACTTCGACGAAGCGTGGTTCCATTACATCGGTACAAGCGGTTTACGTACCTGCCGATGACTTAACGGATCCAGCTCCAGCAACTACGTTTGCCCACTTAGATGCAACAACCGTATTATCACGTAAGATTGCAGAATTAGGTATCTACCCAGCGGTGGATCCATTAGATTCGTCATCCCGTATTTTATCTGCTGAAGTTTTAGGAGATTCTCACTACAATACAGCTCAACGGGTGAAAGAAATTTTACAACGTTACAAGGAATTACAAGATATCATCGCGATCTTAGGTTTGGATGAATTATCTGAAGAAGATAAATTAGTCGTTTCTCGCGCTCGCCGTGTTCAGCGTTTCTTGTCACAACCTTTCTTTGTGGCAGAACAATTTACAGGCTTAAAAGGCGTTCTTGTTGACATTAACGATACGATCAAAGGTTTCAACGGAATCATTGACGGAGGTTATGACAATTTACCAGAAGCTGCTTTCAATTTAGTGGGAACCATTGAGGATGCGGTAGTAAAAGGAGAGAAATTATTAGCTGAAGCTGCTAAATAAATAAAATTATGTTTGTAGAAATTATTACACCGGATCGTAAAGTATTTTCAGCAGAAGCATCTGTTGTGACTTTGCCTGGCGTTAATGGTTCCTTCCAAATTTTAAATGACCACGCAGCGATTGTTTCTACTTTAGCTAAAGGAGAATTATCAGCGGATAAAACGGTCTTTCAAATCGAAGGAGGAGTTGTTGAAGTTTTGAATAATCGAGTACTTGTTTTAGCCGAAGGCGTTAACTAACATTCTCATGAAAAAACTTGCCATCTTATTATTTTCAACGGTCTTATTTAGCTCATGCTCAGAAAAGGCCTTCTTAACAGGATCAATTTTAGCCACCGTAAAGGAAAGCAATATTCCGCTTCAAAAGATCCAGTTCTACAATGATAACGGCTTGATTTTAGAAAGAGAGATGAACTCGACAGATGCGAATGTGAAAGCAGGAGCCTTAGTTTTTAAAAACGGTAAGTCGATAAATCGCGTCAATTTAGAGAAGCAAACTCCTGGGACTTTATTAAAAGAAGACGGAGATAAATTATTGGTTTCTTTTGATAATCCGGCTAAAGAATCAAACAGCTTAATCTTTGCACCTGTTTTAGGAGAGCGTGGAGAATATTTTTATCAACTAGTGGATGAGACGGGTAACTCTACTATTTCTCGTTTAAATTTTGAAGGTAGTAAATACCTGGTTTACAATGAGAAATACGAAGGTTTGACTAAGTCCGTGACTAAAACACCACGTGTTCGTTTGATGATTATGAAATCTTCATTGAATGGATTGAAAGTAAATTCGAAAAGAATGAAGGGTAATCGAGTACAATAATCAATTGCTTTTATAGGAATTTGGAAATAGGATGCTTGCATCCTATTTTTTTTTAGTCCATTTTTGCCCAAAGGTAGGTTTGCCTACAAATAGGATTCACATGAAAGCAGAAGATACGATTGATTTCCATATTAAGACGGGATGGTATGCCATCAGTCGCATGTATAACACCTATGCAGCGCAGTTTGATATGACCATGGCCATTGGCTATGTGTTGTTGCATATAGATAAAAATGGAACTCCGGCTACGAAAATCGCTCCAGCCTTGGGATTAGAAGCGCGTTCTTTGACCCGAATGCTGAAGACCCTAGAGGACAAGAAGTGGATCGAGCGTTCGGCTAATTATGAAGACAAGCGGGTGGTTAAGATTTTTTTAACCGAGATAGGAAAGAAGAAGCGTGATCAGGCTAAAAAAGGTGTAATTGCCTTCAATAAGTTGATTTATGATCGAGTAGAGCCAGAAAAAATGAAGACTTTTTTCGAAGTTATGGCCTCTGTAAATCAAGTAATGGAAGTCGATGCGGGAGAAATATTAAAAACTATCTAGAAAAAAACGTATTTCGGGATACAAGTATTAAAGTAGATCCTTATTTTTGTCAGATAAATAAAAACATAAGCGTTATGAAAAAATTAATTTTGGTATTCGCGTTAATGCCTTTCTTATTCACTTCCTGTGTAGGAAAGAAGAAATTAGCGGATTTGGAATCACAATTAACTCAATTACAAGCATCTAGTAGCTCAGCTTTGTCTAAATCAAAAGCAGACTTATCGGATTGTCAATCTTTAACAGCTAGCCTTCAAGGTGAATTAAAGAAGAGAGATTCGGATTTAGAAGCAAAAAATGGCCAATTGAAAACTTTACAAGAGCAATTGGATTACTTCAAAAAGACAAATACTAACTTATTAGATCGTTTATCTGATCTTTCTGTTATCAATAAATCAGGTGCTGAAAGTATCCGTAAGTCATTAGATGCCTTAAATGAGCAAGGAAAATACATTAAGGATTTGAACTCGTCTATTCAACGTAAAGACTCAATGAATTTATCTTTAGTGATGAACTTAAAGCGTTCTTTAGCGGATGTGAATGATGAAGATGTAACGGTAGAAGTGAAGAAAGGGGTGGTTTATATCTCTATCTCTGATAACTTAATGTTTGCTTCAGGTAGCTCAGTGGTAAATGCGAAAGCAATAGCAGTTTTAGCGAAGGTGGCGAAAGTATTGAATGACCACAAAGAGCTAGACGTATTAGTAGAAGGACACACAGATTCTCAGCCTATTTCTACGGATTGTATTCAAGATAACTGGGATTTATCGGCTAAGCGTGCTACTTCAGTGGTTCGAGTATTGCAAACGAAATTCGATGTGGATCCAGAGCGCTTAACGGCAGGAGGACGCGGAGAATATGAGCCAGCAACAGCGAATAAAACAGCTAAAGGTCGCAAGGAGAATCGCCGTACGGAGATTATTGTAACGCCTAAATTAGATCAATTCTTCAGCTTAATGTCTCCTCAAGGGAACTAAGCTTTAGTAAATAAATGAAAAGGGCCTCGATGAAAATCGAGGCCCTTTTTTTATGTTATTATGTTTTAGCTTAATTGCCCCCTGACGAGATCTAGTTTTCTGCGAGATACGGGAAGCGATTGATTTAAAATTGTTTTGACCGTCTTGGTATCGATTAAGTCATGCCCTATCACATTTAGCTTGTTGACTAAATAAGACTTGTGAATGCGAAGGAAAGTGCCTAATCGCAGTTGAGATTCAAATTTCTTAAGTGTCTTAGCCATCAGAATGGTTTGGCCATTCTTTAAAAAGATCGTGGTATAATTACCTTTTCCTTCAATGCTGACAATGTCCTCCACTGGGCATTGATCTATTCCGGGAATTTTCAAGGTTTTTCTCATTCTTTGGTCAGATTACAAACAAACCTAAGCTATTTGAGAAGATATTTAGTAAAAAGAATTATTAAGCGGTCTTGTATTTATTTAGCGGTCAAGTCTTGGGATGATTTTGGGGCATAAAAAAAGAGGTCTTTTGCAAGACCTCTTTTCAATGTAGCGGGGGCCAGACTCGAACTGACGACCTTTGGGTTATGAGCCCAACGAGCTACCAACTGCTCCACCCCGCGATATAATTGGGAGTGCAAAGATGCACGTTTCTTTCAGAAAAAACAAGTATCTTTATAGATATTATTCTTGTCTTTCCCAGTTAAGGCAGCTTTTATTTACATTTCTATGACCCCGGAACACAAGGCAGGCTTTATCAGTATTATTGGGAAACCCAATGTAGGAAAGAGCACGCTGATGAATGCATTAGTGGGGGAAAGGCTTTCGATTGTGAGCTCGAAGGCGCAAACTACGCGTCACCGAATTTTGGGGATGCTGAACGGAGAACATAAGGGTACTGAATACCAGATCGTTTACTCAGATACGCCTGGGGTTTTATTACCTAAGTACGAATTGCATAAATCCATGATGTCTTTCGTTAAAAGCTCCATAGAGGATGCGGATGTCGTGTTGTATGTGACGGATGTATTTGATGAATTTGAAGATTTGGACTTTTTGACCAATTGGAAAGATTTCACAGAAACACCTATTCTTGTTTTATTAAACAAGATCGATTTAGTGACCATAGAGAAATTAGAGGAGAAAGTCGCGTATTGGCAGGGGATTTTCCCCGGTCGTCCGATTATTCCTATATCGGCTTTAGAATCGGTTCATTTGGACCAAATCTTTAGTCACCTCATGGAACATTTGCCAGTTCATCCGCCCTTTTTTGATAAGGACGAACTGACGGATAAACCAGAAAAATTCTTTGCCTCTGAGATTGTTAGAGAGAAGATTTTCTTGAATTACAAGAAGGAGATTCCTTATTCTTGTGAGGTAGTGGTTACATCCTTTAAGGAAGAGCCGACTATTTTACGTATTGCTACAGAAATTTATGTGGAACGGGTGTCGCAACGTGCGATCATCATAGGACATAAAGGAGAAAATATCAAGAAAGTGGGTATCCAGGCGAGGGAGGATTTAGAGAAGTTTTTTGGTAAAAAAGTATTTTTAGAGCAGTTTGTCAAAGTGGAGCCGGATTGGCGTGCGAAGACCGACAAGCTGCGTTCATTCGGGTATTCACTCGATTAATTTAACATAGAATGTCAAATATTATTGCAATTGTGGGGCGTCCCAATGTAGGGAAATCTACTTTGTTCAATCGCTTGATCGAACAAAAGAAAGCTATCATGGACAATGTGTCCGGGGTGACGCGCGACCGCCATTATGGTTACGGTCAATGGATAGGACGTTTCTTTACCGTGATTGACACGGGAGGATACGTGCATGGTTCAGACGATAAATTTGAAGGAGCAATTCGGGAACAAGTTGAACTAGCCATTGAAGAAGCGGCTGTTTTATTATTCGTAGTAGATTGCTCTACCGGTTTAACGGATTTAGATAAGGATTTTGCGAACGTTTTACGTCGCTCGAGTAAGCCCGTGATTTTGATCGCGAACAAGGCCGATACTTACGAGAAGGGGTATGCTGCCGCAGAATTCTATGAATTAGGCTTAGGCGATCCATTTGCGATCGCAGCCGAAAGTGGTAGTGGCACGGGTGAAATGCTTGATATGATGGTTTCTCATTTTAAAGAGGAAGGAATTGAAAATCCAGAATTAGGTATTCCTCGCGTAGCGATTTTAGGTCGCCCTAACGTAGGAAAATCATCTTTCTTGAATGCGATTTTAGGTAAGGATCGCTCCATCGTGACAGATGAGGCGGGAACGACTAGAGATGCGATTCACAATCACTATACGCTGTATGGGAAGGATTTCATTATTACAGATACGGCAGGTATTCGCCGAAAAGCGCGAGTAGACGATAACATCGAGTATTACTCGGTTTTGCGTTCGATGAAGGCTTTAGAGGAATGCGATGTGGCTATTATCCTTATTGATGCAACTACGATCGATCCATTGACCGGTTTAGAGGCGCAGGATATGAACATTATCAGCATGGCGGATAAAGCTAAAAAAGGAATCGTTTTAATGATTAATAAGTGGGATTTAGTGGCGAAAGACACGAATACCGCGGTTCAATTAGAGAAATCGATTAAAGAGCGTATAGCTCCTTTGAATTACATGCCGGTCATCTTTACATCGGTGATGGAGAAGAAGCGTATCTTCCAAGCTTTGGAATTAATGTTAACTGTGTATGGTAACCGTTCACAAAAGATTTCTACGTCGAAATTAAACGATGTGATGCTGGAAGTGATTGCGAGTTATCCGCCACCCGCCTGGAAAGGAAAATACATTAAGATTAAATATTGTACGCAGGTTTCGACACCGTATCCGACCTTCATATTCTTCTGCAATTTACCGCAGTATATCAAGGAAAGTTACGAGCGATATTTGGAAAATCAGATGCGAAAAGCCTTTGATTTATCAGGTACACCTATTTCTTTATTCTTTAGAAAGAAATAATTGGGATATTTGGGAGAGGCTGATGAATCCGATTTGGCCTCTTCCACCTACACCATAGATGCGATCCCCTACGAGACACAGATTATGGTAAGAGCTTTTTCCTAAGCTAATCCATTGCTTCTTTTTATGGTCAAAAGCCGAGCTTTCTGCCGGCCCAGACAGAATCCAATACGGATCTGCCCATAAAATTTTCTCCACATAATAGGCGGGTGCTCCAGCTACAGGCGACCACGATAGACCAGCGTCCCTGCTCTCTAACACCGGAACTGGCCCCTCTTTAATGCGTGAATAATTACCACCGCCGATCCATAAATTCTTCGCATCGCGAACGCCTAAACTAAAAAACCCGGTTCCTTCGCCCCCTGGAATTTCAGCGTAAATACTTTTCCAATTTAGCGCATCTTCACTTAAAAGTACCCTCGCTTTTTCCCCTCCTCCGGTGACGATATAATAACCCTGCTTTGTTTTCTGTAAACTTGATCCACTGGCTGCAAAAGCGGCTTCCCCTTTTTGTAAAACTGGGTGGCTTGAAGGGTTCAATAAATCATAAGCGCGGCCTTTATCAGTTATGCGGACAAGTCCATAAAAAGGCCCCGCTGGATCCGATAAAACTAATCCCTGTTTGCCGTCCCAAAGAATCGCATCAAAGAAATAGCCCTTCTCCTTGATTTGATAGGCTAATTCCCAGCTCATTCCGCTATTCTCGGTTCGAAATATTTTAGCTGCTCCATTCTCAGCTGGACCAGCGCTCATGAGCAAAACGGTTTTATCGTCTAGTATCGCTAGATCTCTGAAATCCAAGGAATCAGCTCCAGGAACTTGCGAAACTGTAAAATGTTCGCCTCCATCGCTCGAATGAATCACGGTGCCCCGCGTTCCTGCTATCCAGATGTGTGAATCCAGGGATCGGATTGCTCGAAAAGAGGCTTTTGTTTCCAGTGTTATGGGAGTCCATTGCGCTAAGTTTTGGGAAACTCCACAAAAAAGTAGTGCGAATAATAAGGTGTTTTTTCTCATATCGATATAGTGCTGCAAATTACGGATTTTGGCAAATAATGATTATTTTTGAACCTTATAGCTTAAAATTTATTCGTCGACACGAAAAGGAACACGAAAATTAATACATGGAAGAATTAAAACCCAAATCCCTTAATTTCTTAGAAGAAATCGTTCAGGATGGTATCGCGTCTGGGAAATACCCACAAGGTATTTTGACTCGTTTTCCACCTGAGCCGAATGGCTACTTGCACATTGGTCACGCGAAGAGTATTTGCTTGAACTTTGGATTAGCTCAGCGTTTCGGAGGGGGGACTAATTTGCGTTTTGATGATACAAATCCAGTGACGGAGGAAACCGAGTATGTGGAGTCGATTAAGAAAGATGTTTCTTGGTTAGGCTTTACTTGGGCTAATGAATTATATACCTCAGATTATTTTGAGGATTTATACTTATTCGCTGAAAAATTAATCTCGCTTTCTTTTGCCTACGTAGATGATTCCTCGGCAGCAGAAATCGCGGCTCAAAAAGGAACACCTACCACTTCTGGCACGCATAGTCCTTTTAGAAACCGTAGTGTGGAGGAAAATTTGACCTTATTTCGGGAGATGCGCGCGGGTAAATATGCGGATGGAGAAAAAGTCTTACGTGCGAAAATAGACATGGCTCATGCGAATATGCACATGCGTGATCCCTTGATGTACCGTATTCGCCATGTAAAACACCACCGTTCAGGAGATAAATGGTGCATCTATCCGATGTATGATTTTGCACATGGCCAAAGTGATTCCATCGAAGAAATTACCCATTCCATCTGTACCTTGGAATTCGACGTTCACCGTCCATTATACGATTGGTTCTTAGATAAATTAGGGATTTTTCCCTCTCATCAATATGAATTTGCGCGTTTGAACTTGTCCCATACGGTGATGAGCAAGCGTAAATTATTGCAATTAGTGAACGAGAAAGTAGTCAACGGCTGGGATGATCCCCGCATGCCTACGATTTGTGGTTTACGCAGACGTGGTTTTACACCTGCCTCCATTCGCAATTTCTGCGAGCGTATCGGGGTGGCGAAACGCGATAATTTGATTGATTTAAGCTTACTAGAATTCTGTATTCGGGAAGACTTGAATAAATCTGCCGATCGCGTAATGGCGGTGTTGGATCCCATTAAATTAGTGATCACGAATTATCCAGCAGATAAAACGGAGGATTTACTCATTGAAAATAATCCAGAGGCAGAGCAAATAACGAAGCGCTCCGTGCCATTCTCAAATGAATTATACATCGAGCGTGATGACTTCATGATCGATCCACCTAAGAAATTCTTCCGCTTAGGCGTAGGATTGCAGGTGCGTTTGAAAGGAGCTTATATCGTCACGTGTACGGATTTTAAAGCGGATGCGGCAGGTAATGTGACTGAAGTTCATGCAGAATACATTCTAGAAAGTAAGTCAGGACAAGATACGAGTGGCGTTTCTGTGAAGGGAACGATTCATTGGGTGTCTGTGGCTCACGCGGTAGAAGCAGAGGTTCGCAACTTTGATCGCTTATTGATCGTAGAAGATGCCTCTGAACTGGGGGATGATTATTTGAAATTCATTAATCCAGAATCACTTCAAATTATTCCAAAAGTGTATGTGGAACCAGGATTGAAAGCGGCGAAAGAGGGACAAGCACTGCAATTTATTCGCAAAGGATACTACAGCTTGGATGCAGATTCGACGTCAGAAAAGTTGGTGTTTAATCGCACAGTGACTTTGAAAGACACCTGGGCTAAAGAAAAAGGCAAATAATTATTTTTTCGCGAAAAGCGAATCCACGAAAGTGGTCTTGTTGAATACTTGGAGATCGGAGATTTTTTCTCCCACTCCAATGTATTTGACAGGGATCTTGAACTGATCCGAAATACCAATCACCACCCCACCTTTTGCCGTACCATCTAGCTTCGTAATCGCCAATGAAGTAATCTCGGTTACTTTAGTGAACTCTTGCGCTTGTATGAAGGCGTTTTGGCCTGTAGAACCGTCTAAAACCAGCATCACCTCATGTGGTGCCTCTGGAATAAATTTCTGAATCACGCGCTTAATTTTACCCAGCTCGGTCATCAAGTTTACTTTAGTATGTAATCGTCCTGCCGTATCGATGATGACGATATCTGCATTCATTTCAACTGCTTGCTTAACGGCATCAAAAGCGACTGCTGCTGGATCCGTATTCATGCCATGGTCGATCACCGGAACTCCTACGCGCTCACCCCACAATTTCAATTGATCTACTGCTGCCGCACGGAATGTGTCGGCTGCACCTAATACGACCTTTAAGCCATTTTGATGAAATTGGGACGCTAATTTACCGATGGTAGTCGTCTTTCCCACTCCATTCACGCCCACGACCAGGATGACATAGGGTTTTTGTGTAGGCTCAGTGAAAGCATTTTCAAGAGAAGAGGATTGATTTTCCTCTAATAAAGCGGCAACTTCTTCTCTTAATACCTTGTCTAATTCTTCTGTAGAAACGTATTTATCACGCTCCACGCGTCGCTCGATACGCTCAATAATCTTCAAAGTAGTGGCTACTCCTACGTCTGAGGTTAATAAAATTTCCTCTAATTCATCGAGTATACCTTCATCTACTTTCGATTTTCCGACAACAGCACGTCCGATTTTAGAAAATAAACCGGTGGAGGTCTTCTCTAAACCTTGCTCCAAAGCTTGAATTTCTTCTTGCTTTTGCGGTTCTGGCTTCTTTTTTAAAAAATCGAATAATCCCATAGTATAGGTTATAAAACGATACGAAGGTAAACAAAATAAAAAAAGTCCCTTCAAGAAGGGACTCTATTTTTTTTAAGATAGGTAAACGGGTATTGAAAAATTAGTTTCTCAATGCAGCGTTAACGTCATCTTGAAGGATGATTTCTTCTTTGAAGGTATAAGCTCCTGTAGTAGGATTCTTAACCGCCTTAATAATCTTAGCGTACTTAACGCCGCCTTCTTTTTTCAGAGTTGCAACTACTTTCTTAGCCATGGTTCAACCTATTTAATTTCTTTGTGTAAAGTAACTTTTTTCAAAAAAGAGTTATATTTTCTTAACTCAATACGTGCTGTCGTATTCTTACGATTTTTTGTCGTGATGTAGCGAGACATGCCTGGAAGACCAGTTTCTTTGTGCTCAGTGCATTCTAAGATTACTTGAATGCGATTTCCTTTCTTTGCCATAATAGATAAATCATTTATCCGCCTCTGCTCGAAACGGAATGCAAAGGTAGGATAATTTATTTTTTCCCCAAAGCCTTTGCTAAAAATAGATGTAAAAATTTATTTTTCCCCGTTAGATTTCTCATTTTTGTTTAATGAATTCCATCCAGTATCAATTTCTTCCCGAAAACTTTCAGAATTCCGACCCGAATAAATTTCGCGTCGAGGATTTGAAATCGGAGGAAATGATCATTTCCCTGGGACCCCAGCACCCATCAACGCACGGCGTAATTCGTTTAGAAGTTATTTCTGACGGAGAGTGGATCAAAGAAGTGGTTCCTCATTTAGGGTATTTACACCGTTGCTTCGAGAAACATGCGGAAGCGCTGCCTTTCAATCAAATCATCCCGTATGTGGATCGATTGGATTATATGGCGGCTATGAATTCGGAGCATGCCTATGTGATGGCGGTGGAAAAGATGCTGGATTTAACAGGGAAGCTTCCTAAACGCATTGAATACATTCGCGTACTTGTGGCGGAATTAAATCGGATCGCGTCTCACTTTGTGGCGATCGGAACGTATGGCTTGGACATAGGTGCTTATACTCCCTTTTTATGGCTAATGCGGGACCGAGAAGACATTCAGCGACTGCTGGAGTGGTTATCAGGTGCCCGAATGCTCTATAATTATGTGTGGGTTGGGGGGCTGTTCTATGATTTGCCTGTGGGATTTGAAGAGAAAATACAGGAATTGATTCCTGTTTTAAAGAATACCATTAAAGAAGTAAAACAATTAGTAGAGGATAATAGTATATTTATTAAGCGGACAGCAGGTGTGGGTGTTTTGCCCCTGAACGCGGCGATTAATTATGGATGTACGGGTCCGGTATTGCGCGGTTCTGGTTTACCTTTTGACCTTCGAAGAATCGATGGCTATTCGGTTTATCCGGAATTAGAATTTGATATTCCAGTGGGAGTAGGTGCGATGGGTACGGTAGGAGATTGTTGGGATCGAAATCACGTACGTCTGCGCGAATGCGAGGAATCGATTAGGATAATTGAACAATGTTTAGTGGCCTTGCTAGGGGATGAGAAAAGGACGAGAGATTTTGATCCTCAGGCTTTGGTTCCTAAAAAAATTCGTCCTAAAGCGATGGATGCCTATGTGAGGGCCGAAAATCCGAAAGGAGAACTCGGTTTCTATATTCGTACGGACGGTCGCTCAGATATCCCACAACGATTGAAAGTACGCGCTTGCTCTTTCCACCACTTGTCTGTCCTTCCTTATTTAGCGAAGGGGACATATTTAGCAGATTTAGTAGCCATTATTGGATCCTTAGATTTAGTGATGGGTGAAGTAGATAGATAAAATGAACAAAGAATTTTTAGCAGCCCTCGAAGAGGAAATTAGTCGTTTAGATATAGGCCAAAGCCCTAGCGAGCTCTATGACCCCATCCATTATTTAATGAGTTTAGGCGGCAAACGAATTCGTCCAGTCCTTTGTTTATTGACTTATTCCTTGTTCAAATCTGACTGGGAAAAGCAAGTTCCTGCAGCTTTATCGGTAGAAATTTTCCATAATTTCACTTTGATGCACGACGACATAATGGACAAAGCTCCCATCCGTCGCGGTAAACAAACAGTGCACGAAAAATGGAATGACAACATCGCCATTTTATCCGGCGATGTGATGCTTGTGAATGCCTACCAATACCTAAATAAGGTTCAAGGCTTAAGTCTGGAGGCTTTTCAACATTTGTTGGGTCGCCTTTCACGTATCGCAGCAGAAGTGTGTGAAGGTCAGCAATTTGATATGAACTTCGAAAGTCGGGATGATGTGCAAGTCGAAGAATATATCGAAATGATTCGTTTGAAAACGTCGGTTTTGATCGGATTCTCGATGGAAATGGGCGGTTTACTGGCTTCGGCGCCTTCATCGGTTTCTGATTCCCTTTACCGAATTGGAGAAACCATCGGTCTAGGTTTTCAATTAAAAGACGATTTACTGGACGTCTATGGTGACCCGGAGAAGTTTGGGAAGCAGCCAGGCGGAGATATTTTAGCGAATAAAAAAACCTATTTACTGATTAAAGCATTTGAAAAAGCGACGGGTTCTTTGTTAGCCGATTTAACGCGTTGGGTTTCCGCCAACGAGTACGACGCTGCAGAAAAAGTGAAAGCAGTGACCGCGATCTATGATTCGCTCGGTTTAAAGGCGGAAACAGAAGCTGTGATTAGCACTTATTTCGATGCCGCTTTTGCGGAAATTCAATCTTTAGCCATTTCGGCAGATCAAAAATCAGCCTTGGTAAAATTCATGAGCGGGTTGGTTGATCGAGAAGTTTAACGTAGTTTTGTTTACCTATGGTCTCGATTTTACTTATTGCTGTGACGATTATCATTTCTCTAGCCGCTTGGCAGAAGCCAGACTGGATGGGGAAAATGCTCATGAACCCGTATCGGATTCAACACAGAAACGAATATTGGCGTTTTATTAGTTCTGGATTTATCCACGCTGATTTTATGCACCTGTTTTTTAATCTGTTTTCCTTCTTCTTTTTTGGGGTACAATTAGAGCAGATATTCAATCAATTATTTCCAAGTATTGCGTCCGAATTATTCATCGTTTTTTATCTGCTAGCGATTTTAGTGGCGGATTTGCCTACCTATTTCAAACAGAAAAATAACCCCAATTATAATTCCTTAGGAGCCTCAGGGGCAGTTTCTGCCGTGATTTTTGCGGGAATATTGTTTTTTCCCACGGAGAAAATATACTTATTCGGATTCTTCGGAATTCCAGGATTTATCTATGCGGGTTTGTTTACGTGGTATTCGGTGGAAATGGATAAGCGTAGTCGTGATTTCGTGAATCACAGCGCCCATTTATATGGCGCTTTATTTGGCCTTGCAGCGATGACGCTTTTGTATCCTCAAGTGTGGATCAGTTTTGTGGAACAAATAACGGCCATGCTTCGATGAAAAGAATTGCGATTTTAGGAAGTACGGGTTCCATCGGGACGCAGGCGCTAGAGGTAATTGCGGAGTATCCATCCGAGTTTTTGGTGGAGGTATTAACTGCCCAAAACCAAGCTGATTTACTAATTTCCCAAGCTTTAGCCTGGAAACCGGCACACGTGGTAATCGGGAATGAGGCGAAATATGCAGAAGTAAAATCGGCTTTAGCGGGAACTGGGATTCATGTTCATTCTGGCGCAAAGGCGCTAGAAGATGTCGTGACATTGGATTCCGTGGACATCGTCTTAACGGCTTTAGTAGGTTACGCAGGCTTATTGCCTACCGTGAAAGCGATTAAAGCAGGCAAGCCAATTGCCTTAGCGAACAAGGAAACCCTGGTGGTGGCGGGAGCGCTGATAATGCCTTTAGCGAGAGAGATGGGCGTACCTATTTTGCCGGTTGATTCAGAACATTCGGCGATTTTTCAATGTCTGATGGGCGAAGCCCATAATCCCATTGAGAAAGTAATATTAACCGCTTCAGGTGGCCCATTTAGGGGTTTTAACCGAGATCAATTAGCGCAAGTAACACGTGCTCAGGCTTTGAAACATCCGAATTGGACGATGGGAGCGAAGATTACAATCGATTCGGCTAGTTTGATGAATAAAGGATTAGAAGTAATCGAAGCGGCTTGGTTATTTAACGTGAATGCGTCTGAAATTGAGGTGGTCGTTCATCCGCAATCGATTGTACACTCTTTGGTGCAATTCGAGGATGGTTCCATCAAGGCGCAATTGGGTTTGCCAAATATGAAATTACCCATTCAGTTTGCTTTAGGGTACCCGAATCGAATGAAGGCGAATTTTCCGCGCTTTGATTTTAAAAACTATGCTTCTTTAACTTTTGAGCAGGCAGATACCAAGACATTCCGTAATTTAGGGCTTGCATTTCAGGCTTTAGAGCAGGGAGGAAATACGGCTTGTTTGTTGAATGCAGCTAACGAAATAGCAGTTGCTGCCTTTTTAGAGGACAAAATCGGATTTTTAGCCATGTCCGACTTGAACGAATATTGTATGAGTCAGGGAACTTTTGTGGCGAATCCGGCATTAGAGGATTATATTGAAAGTGATCGAATGAGTAGAATAATAGCCCAGGAATGGGTCAACAAAAATAGAAAATAGCGAATTATGGAAGGTTTAGTGATGGCAGGACAATTGATTTTAGGATTGTCGATTTTAGTAACATTGCATGAATTTGGTCATTATATTACGGCCAAATGGTTCAAAATGCGCGTCGAGAAGTTCTACCTTTTCTTCGACTTTTTATTTCCAATACCGACTGTATTGAATTTTGCTTTGTTCAAAAAGAAAATAGGGGATACCGAATACGGTTTAGGCTGGTTTCCACTCGGAGGCTATGTTTCCATCGCCGGTATGATCGATGAAACCCAAGATGCGGCGACCTTAGCTAAAGACCCAGAGCCCTGGGAATTCCGCGCTAAACCCGCTTGGCAGCGTCTAATCGTTATGCTAGGTGGCGTGATCGTGAACGTCATCACAGGAGTTGTGATTTTTGTATGCCTAACTTATTCGAATGGGAATAACTTTATTTCTAAAGAAGAATTAAACAAGAACGGCATCGTCGCGATGGAAATAGGCCAGCAAATCGGTTTAAAAACAGGCGATAAGATTATCCGTGTAAACGGCGCAGATTACAAACAATTGTCTGATTTGCGCGCTTCAGATGTACTCTTAGGCGATAATTCGTCCTATACAGTTCAGCGTGGCGACCAAACCGTCGAAATCAAAATTCCATCGAATTTCATTGAAAAATTAAGCGATAAAAAAGCGGCTTTCATCGAACCGATGGCATCCTTTAAAATTGCGGAAGTAGCTGCGCCAGAGGAGCCAGGTTTCTTCGATCAATTTTCGGCTGCTAAACCAGCGGAGCTTTTACCGGCTTATGCGGCAGGATTGAAAAAGGGGGATGTAATCACTTCGGTGAATGCGAGTCCAGTTCATTTTTACCACGAAGTGAAAGAATTATTAACGAAAGAAGCTGGAAAGCAGATTCGCTTAGGAATTTTGCGTGGAGGCGTTGCTGATACGCTGAGCATGCAGGTCGCTTCATCTGGTCAAATAGGATTTGTGCCTGAAATGCTGATTGAAGTAACTCACGAAGATTATTCTATTGCGCAAGCAGCGAGTATCGGAACGGGTCGTGCTTTTTCGGTGATCTCCGATAATATCAAAGGATTTAAGAAAATCGCCTCAGGCGATGTTTCCGCTTCTAAGGCATTGAGTGGACCGATCGGAATTGCCCAAATGTTCGGTGGTGTATGGGATTGGAGTCGTTTTTGGATGTTAACGGGATTGTTATCTATGGCTTTGGCCTTCATGAATATCTTACCCATTCCTGCCTTAGACGGGGGACACGCCATCTTCTTGATTTATGAGATGATTACGGGGAAACCTGCCTCTGATAAAGTACTAGAAATGGCACAGCAAGCGGGAATGTTAATCTTGTTAGCCTTGATGGCCTATACGTTTGGAAACGATATTTTTAAAGCCTTCTTCTAATTGAAACTGCTTGTTCTGTTTTTCGGGCTTCTTTTTCCGGGATCAATGGAGGTTCATCCTTTTCATAATTCGGTGACTGAGATGACCTATAATGCCAAGGATCAGGTTTGGGAAATAAGTTTTCGACTTTTTCAAGACGATTTAGAACAAACGATGAGTGCGGTTTCAGGTAAAAAATTTACGATGATTCCGGGGGATAATGCCTCAGAGCGCGCATTAGAAATTTACCTTAGAAAGCATTTCCGATTTCACGCGGGCAAGCAAATTTCGACACCCTATCGGTGGGTAGGAACGGAGCTGCAGCAAGATGTGGTTTGGGTGTATGTAGAAATTCCCACCTCCTCGGATTTAGCCGGATCTTATCTAGAAAACTCCCTTTTTTTAGACGAATTTGATGACCAAACGAACATCGTTCAATGGTCTTTTTCAGGCCAAAAAAAATCCTATCTTTTCCGAAAAAGTCAGGGCATTCAACAATTATTAAGATAATCATACTGCCATCTTGTCTTTTGGCATAAAATTTGATTAATATCGTTCGCTCATGTAGGAGCAGAATTTAAATATGTGGTATGAATAATCCAAATGACCTTTTTAAGCATTTGCAACTTTCAGATATGTCTGATTTTGAAAATATAGAATTGATTCCCATCGGTTCTGAAGGCATGGACAATGATGACAAAATGGGCGTTTTGTCAGACCAATTGCCTATCCTTCCGATTCGGAATATTGTTTTGTTTCCAGGGATGGTAATTCCGATTACCGTATCCCGTCAAAAATCGGTTCGTCTGGTTAAGAAAGCGTATAAAGGCGATCGTACAATCGGTGTATTAGTGCAAGCGAATAATTCGAAAGAGGAGCCTACTCCGGACGATTTATATAAAATCGGTACCGTAGCTCACATCGTCAAGATGTTTGTTTTACCAGGCGGAAATACAACGATCATCGTACAGGGGCGCAAGCGTTTCGAAGTAAGTGAATACATTAAGACCGAGCCTAATCTTTTGGCGCGTGTTTCTTATATCGAAGACACCTTCCCTAAAAAATTAAATAAAGAAAATAGAGCACTCGTTTCAACTTTGAAAGAGTGCGCATTGAAGATATTAAATCTAAATCCAGAGATTCCTCGCGAGGCTCAAATCGCCTTAGATAATATCGAAACCTCTGCCTTTTTAGTGCATTTTCTTTCGTCTAATATCAATGCGGAATTGAAGGAAAAGCAAGCCTTATTAGAGACCTTGGATGGGATCGAACAGGCCACTCATTTGCTCGAACATATGTTGAAAGAAATTCAGCATCTAGAGTTGAAACGTGAAATTCAGAGCAAGGCTTCGAGCGATATCGATCAGCAACAACGCGACTATTACATTCGCCAGCAGATTAAAGTATTGCAGGAGGAGTTAGGCGTGGAGAGTCCAGAGCAAGAATTGGATGGATTGCGTGCGAAAGGGGCTAAGAAGAAGTGGTCGAAAGAGGTAAATGATTTCTTCCAAAAAGAACTAACTAAACTTCAGCGCACGAATTCTATGTCAGGAGAATATCCGATGTTAATGAATTACGTAGAATTGATTGCGGATTTACCTTGGGGAGAATATACGAAGGATAATTTTGATCTTTTGAAGGCGAAGAAGGTGTTAGACGCGGATCATTTTGGCCTAGAAAAAGTAAAAGAAAGAATCATCGAATACCTAGCTGTATTGAAGATGAAGGGTGATATGAAGGCGCCTATCTTATGTCTTTATGGCCCTCCAGGGGTAGGAAAGACGTCATTAGGGCGTTCGATTGCGAAGGCTTTGGGACGTAAATATGTCCGTATGGCCTTAGGGGGTCTGCGGGATGAGGCGGAAATCAGAGGTCATCGCAAAACCTATGTGGGAGCGATGCCAGGAAAGGTGATTCAAAGCATTAAAAAAGCAGGCTCATCTAATCCCGTGTTTATTTTAGATGAGATTGATAAAGTGGGATCAGATCACCGCGGAGATCCATCTTCTGCTTTGTTAGAGGTATTAGACCCCGAACAAAACAGCGGCTTCATGGATAATTACCTGGAGTGTGATTATGATTTATCTCGCGTGATGTTCATCGCAACGGCAAATAATTTAGATACGGTTCATCCAGCTTTGCGCGATCGTATGGAGATTATCGAAGTGAGCGGATACACGATGGAGGAGAAGGTCCAAATCGCCAAAAAACATTTATTGCCTAAGCAAAAAAAGGAACACGGTCTCGAAAAGGCAGAATTCTCGATGAACGATGGAGCAATTCAGAAGGTGATCGAAGGATACACGCGCGAGTCTGGCGTTCGTAAATTAGAACAAGAGATAGGTCGCGTGGTGCGTAAAATCACCAAATCGATCGCGATGGATCAGGAGTATTCGCATAAAATTTCAGCTACCGACGTGGTGAAGCTGCTAGGTCAGGAGCATTTCGATAAAGATACGTATGAGAATAACGAATATGCGGGTGTAGTGACTGGTTTAGCCTGGACTCCGGTAGGAGGGGATATTTTGTTTATTGAAACATTATTGAGTCGAGGAAAGGGAGTTTTGACCCTTTCGGGTCAATTGGGGGATGTAATGAAAGAATCGGCCATGGCTGCTTTGAGCTTTTTGAAAGCACATTCGGAGGAGTTTGGGATTGACTACCGCATTTTCGATCAATATAATTTGCACATACACGTCCCAGCGGGAGCCGTGCCTAAAGATGGTCCATCTGCGGGTATCACCATGTTGACAGCTATTGCTTCTGCTTTAACGCAACGCAAAGTAAAGTCGAAATTAGCGATGACCGGGGAGATTACCTTGCGCGGCAAAGTATTGCCTGTGGGAGGAATCAAGGAAAAGATTTTAGCTGCAAAAAGAGCTGGCATAAAAGAGATCATCATGTGTTCGAAGAACCGCAAAGATGTGGAGGAAATTGAGGCAAATTACATCTCCGATTTGAGCTTCCATTATGTGGAGGATGCGAAGGAAGTGCTAGCCTTAGCCTTATTAAAAGAGCAGGTGAAGAATCCCGTCAAGTTTGTTTTTCAGGCAGAGCCTACTGCTAGTTCATCGGCAGCCGTATAATGAATCTCCCCCATCTCTAAACAATATTGGATGATGCGCAGGGCTTCTTGCGAAGCTATGGGGCGGAGGCATTCTACTAGATTTTGAACAGGCAATGGGCCGTTCTTCAAATAAGTCAGAATCAATTTGCATTCTGATTCAAGGCCTTCGGGGATATTTTTCCCGGAGGCTTCTTTTTTGCTTTGCAAACAGTTATCGCAAACGCCACAAGCCTTTTTTAACGATTCCCCGAAATACGAAGTTATCAATAAGGTCCTACAGGCGTTCGGATGTTTCACATAGTGAATCATCGCATCGATCTTTTTCTTAGACCTTTCCTTCTTTTTCAAATACTCAGACCAGATGATCGGCAAGTTTTCAATATTCGCTCTAGGCGTCAAAAAAATCAGCTTAGGGAGACCATTTTGTTTATCATATTCGATTAGCTCAAATTTTTCTAATAGGGCTAAATTACGCTCGACTTCTGCGGGAGGAATCTTAATTTGGTGGGCAAAATCGGCCTCCGATATGCTCACAAATTGAGTATATAGGTTTCCACCATAGATTCTAAGGAGCCCTTTCAAAAAGGATTCGAATTTTTCATTTCGAATTTGGAAATCGTATAATTCGGTGGAGCTGACGATAAAGCGGATTTTCGATGGGTTTTGGAAAGCGTCGTTCAATAAAATCAAGCCCTCATTCTCCAGCATTTTTAAGGCAAAATAGGTCTGAGAACTGGGTAGATTAAAGCGCTTGCATAGGTCTACCCAATCGAAATCATAGCTTTGTAATTCCCCGCTCCCCTCGGCTACCTGCAAATAATTGGAAACGGCCTGGTAGGTCCGTTTGATTATTTCAGACGTAGGAAAGGATTTTTCCCATTGGGCTTCTAGGTCCAGTATATCTTTTTCTTCATAGAGAATCGCCGCATAAGCTTTTTTCTCATCGCGACCCGCTCGACCGGCTTCTTGGTAATACGCTTCGATCGTGTCAGGTAGATCCATATGTACGACTAAACGCACATCGGGTTTATCGATTCCCATGCCAAAAGCATTCGTCGCTACCATGCAATCAATCTTCCCTTCTATCCAGTCTTTTTGACGTGCGCTTCTGACCTCGCCCGGAAGACCGGCGTGGTAAAATGTGCTGGATAATCCAGCTTTGGACAGCATATCAGCAATTTCCTGAGTTTTTCTTCGATTACGGACATAGACAATAGAGGAACCAGGGACGCGCATAAGCATCGAACATAATTTCTTTTCTTTATCGGCCTCGTAGAGAACGGAATAGGAGAGGTTAGGGCGGCTAAAACTTTTTTGGAAGACAGCAGCTTGTTTAAATTGCAGCTTCTCCATGATATCTATTTTAACCTCCTCATTGGCGGAGGCAGTCAGCGCGATACAGGGGACGTTCGGAATTCTTTCGCGGAATGAGGCTATCTCCAGATAAGGCGGGCGAAAATCATATCCCCATTGAGAAATACAATGGGCTTCGTCGATGACTAAAAGGCTAATGTTCATTTGCTTTGCACGCTCGATGAACAGATTTGTTTTTAATCGTTCGGGCGAAACATAGAGGAATTTCGTGTTGCCATAAATGCAATTATCCAGCAAAATATCGATTTGGCGTTTGCGCAAACCGGAAAAAATAGCCGTAGCGGGAATGCCGCGGCGATTTAGCTGATCTACTTGATCTTGCATTAAGGCAATAAGCGGTGTAATGACAAGACAAATTCCCGGCAAGGCTAGCGCAGGCACTTGAAAACAGATGGATTTTCCACCACCGGTAGGTAATAAGGCAAGCGTGTCTTGTCCCTGTAAGACAGACTGAATAATTTCCTCTTGCAGGGGTCTAAAGGCCGTATGCCCCCAGTATTTTTGCAATATGTCCTTAATTTCCGCCATCATCTAAACAAATCTACCAAAAAAGAACGAACTCCTCGAACAGATTTTTAGGAATTCCTGAGAAGAAATTCTTATTTTTAGACCCAAAAGAAGGCAGATATGTTATCAGAGAAGGATTTAGATCAATTATCGAAGCGCGGAATAAGCACCGCAGAAATTAACCAGCAACTTGATTTTTTTAAATCCGGTTTTCCTTGGATGATTTTGGAGAAATCTGCCTCAATAGGTAATGGAATTTTTCAGTTTACGGAGGAGCAGCAGCTAAACGAGTTTGTGGACCGTTTTGATCAGCAAAAATCAACATTGTCCATTGTAAAGATGGTTCCTGCCTCTGGGGCGGCAACGCGCATGTTTAAATCCTTGTTCGAATTTTTGTCGACCGGTGTGGAAAATAAGGAATGCACGAAGTTTTTCGACGAGCTGGATCATTTTGCTTTTTGGCCAGAATTAAAGTCTCTCCTAGTCGACAAGGACGACTCCGCAGATATTCTTCAGAAATTACTAGGTAAAGAGGGGATGGATTATGGCCAAAAACCTAAAGGCCTTCTTGCCTTCCATTCCTATCCGGATGGAGCTCGAACTCCCTTGGAGGAGCATATCGTGGAGGCCGCAGCGTATGCTTCGAATGGCCAAAAAGCCCGTTTGCATTTTACCGTTTCCCCCGAACACCGGAGTGGTTTCGAGCAATTAGTTGCCCGCATTTCGCCTATTTGGTCAAATAAAACAGGAATAAGCTTCGAGATTTCCTTTTCAGAACAAAAGCCCGCGACGGATACGATTGCAGTCAATCCTGATAATACCGTATTTCGCGAGGCGGATGGTTCACTTCTTTTCAGACCTGCGGGCCACGGCGCCTTGTTAGAGAACCTAAATGACCTGAAGGCGGATGTGATCTTTATTAAAAATATTGATAATGTCGTCCCTGATGCACTAAAACAACCCACTATTGAATACAAGAAAGCATTGGGTGGATTGTTGTTGTGGATTATAGAAGGAATAGAACATCTAGACAAGCAATTGCAAGAAAATCCAACCGAGGAGACCATCAACGAGGCGTTAACAGAAATGGCTACTTATTTGGGTTTTATGCCTTCGGCGGATTTTGCTGCCTTGCCGCAATCCGAAAAAATCGCAAACATACGTGCCATTTTAGCTCGCCCTACCCGCGTTTGTGGGGTGGTTAAAAATACGGGGGAGCCAGGCGGCGGGCCTTTTTGGTGCCAGGACGAAAAGGGAAATTTTACCTTACAGCTAGTGGAATCAGCGCAGATTAATAGGAAGGAGGAGGGCCAAAAAGCCAAATTCCACCAAGCCTCCCACTTTAATCCAGTCGATCTAGTTTGTGCCACGCGTGGTTTGAACTTATTGAATTATCGGGATATGAATACCGGGTTTATTACAGACAAGACGAAGGATGGAAAAGAATTAAAGGCGATGGAGCTGCCCGGACTTTGGAACGGAGCCATGTCTGACTGGAATACGCTTTTCGTAGAAGTACCCTTAGAAACATTTAATCCAGTTAAAACGGTGACCGATTTAGTGCGGCCTGCGCACCAAAACAGATAGGATTTTTTTTGTTTGTAAAAAACTCCTTATTTTTGTCGCCCCTGAGAAAGAGATTTTAAAGGAAGTATATAAATGCTTGATTACAAAAACCTTGCCCGGTATCCAGGCAAGGTTTTTTATTTACCTTTATACTAGGTAAAAAAGCAGGTATCAAGCCTTTTATCAGGTAGTAATCAAATTAATATGGCCTTAGAACAAACATGGCGGTGGTTTGGTCCAAACGACCCCGTTAAATTATCCGATGTTCGCCAAGCTGGCGCAACAGGAATTGTGAATGCATTGCATCAAATCCCGAATGGACAAGTTTGGCAATTAAGCGATATTCTGGAACGAAAAGAGATTATTGAAGCAGCAGGTCTAACCTGGTCGGTGATCGAGAGTATTCCCGTTCATGAGGATATCAAGACTCGTTCTGGTAATTACAAGCACTATATTGAGAACTACAAGACGTCTATTCGAAATGTAGGAGCAGCTGGCTTAGACCTAGTTTGCTATAATTTTATGCCCATTTTAGACTGGACTCGGACCGATTTAGATTTTCGTTTCCCGGATGGAAGTACGGGCTTGCGTTTTGATGCAGCTGAATTTTGTGCCTTCGAATTGTTTCTATTGAAACGCCCAGGCGCAGAAGTGCATTATACCGGCGAGCAAATTGCAAGAGCTAAAAAATGGTTCGATGGATCTTCGCAGGTACAACAGGATAAACTAATACGCAATATTATCGCCGGACTTCCTGGATCCGAAGAAAGCTTTACGTTGAAATCTTTTCAAGAGGCGTTGGATACCTATGCGGAAGTGGGGGAGAAGGAATTACGGGCTAATTTATATGATTTCATTCGTGAGATAACGCCTGCCGCAGAGGAAGCGGGAGTCAACTTGTCGATTCATCCAGATGATCCACCGTATCCAATTTTGGGATTACCTCGCGTAGTCAGTACAGAAAGTGATGCGCTACAATTATTGAATGCCTACGAAAGTAATGCGAATGGACTTTGCTTCTGTACAGGAAGTTATGGGGTTCGAGCGGATAACGATTTAGTGGGCATGGTGGAGCGTTTAGGCCACCGCTTTAATTTCATCCACTTGCGTGCAACGCGCAGCGATCAATACGGAAATTTCCATGAAGCCGATCATTTAGATGGCGATGTGGATATGTTTAGCGTAATGAAAGGACTAGTGAATGAGCAAAATAAGCGAATCGCATCAGGACGTCAAGATTTCCGTTTACCCTTCCGTCCAGATCATGGACATCGGATGTTAGATGATTTGCAAGAAGGCAAAAAAACGAATCCAGGATATACGGCTATCGGCCGTTTGCGTGGATTAGCCGAACTCAGAGGCTTGGAAATGGGGATTCGGGGGTTTTTAAAATAATTTTCATTCCCCCTTTTTATTTCTACTTCTTATTGTTAACTTTGCACCCCCATTGGTGTGGGAGAACTCTGCCTAATTGAGTTTTCTGCGCTTTACGGGGATTAAAAGAATTTTAAATTTTAAACGGTAATTATTCCAAAATGCCAACTATTCAGCAATTAGTGCGCAAGGGACGTGAGCAAATGACTTGGAAATCTAAGTCACCAGCTTTGGATTCTTGTCCACAAAGAAGAGGAGTTTGTACTCGTGTGTACACGACTACTCCTAAAAAACCAAACTCAGCGATGCGTAAAGTAGCGCGTGTACGTTTGACAAATCAAAAAGAAGTGAATGCCTACATTCCAGGTGAAGGTCACAACTTACAAGAGCACTCGATCGTTTTGATCCGTGGTGGTCGTGTAAAAGACTTACCAGGTGTACGTTATCACATCATTCGTGGAGCTTTAGATACAGCCGGTGTTTCTGGTCGTTTACAGTCTCGCTCGAAGTACGGTGCTAAGCGTCCTAAACCAGGTCAAGCAGCAGCAGCGAAAAAGTAATTATTATTAACAGAAAGATCCAGTATGCTCGTTATGGCAGAAGTTTGGGTCGAATTTAAAAAACTAACAACATGAGAAAGGCGAAACCAAAAAAACGCTACGTATTACCTGATCCTAAATTTAAGGATGTATTAGTAACTAAGTTTGTAAACAACTTAATGTACGATGGAAAGAAATCTACTGCATTTACCATCTTTTATGATGCGTTAGATAAAGTAGAGGAGCGTACAAAAGAAAACGGTTTAGAAACTTGGAAAAAAGCATTAAATAATGTGATGCCATCCGTGGAGGTTAAGAGCCGTCGCGTAGGTGGAGCAAACTTCCAAGTACCAACAGAAGTACGAGCTGAACGTAAAGTTTCATTGGGAATGAAGTGGTTAATCGGTTACTCACGTAAGCGTGGTGACAAAACAATGATGGATCGCCTAGCGAATGAAATCATTGCAGCATCGAAAGGTGAGGGAGCAGCAGTGAAGAAGAAAGATGATACACACAGAATGGCAGAAGCGAACAAAGCGTTCTCTCACTTCCGTTTCTAGTTTAGTAGAATTATATGAAGAGGCTAGCCGCAAGGTTAGCCTCTTTTTTTTGCCCAAAAACTTGTGCCGGGATTAGTACTTAATCGAGCGGGCTAATGGAGTATTCCTGAAATTTGTTTAGCTTTGATCAACAATCAACAAAATTATGATTTCTAAGAAAGCAAAATATGCTTTAAAGGCGCTAAAAGTATTAGCTCAGTCCTACGAGAAGGGACCCTTATTGATTTCGCACATTGCTGAATCGGAGAGAATACCTAAGAAATTCTTAGAGGCGATCTTATTAGAGCTTCGTAATCATGGAATTTTGCAGTCCCAAAAAGGGAAAGGCGGCGGTTATTACCTACGCATCCCTCCTGCAGAAGTAACTTTTGCCAAAATCATTCGCATTGTAGACGGTCCCATCGCACCTGCCTTATGTGTATCCTTACACTTCTACGGAAAATGCGATGACTGTGCTGATGAAGAAACTTGTCAGCTAAGAACAGTACTAACAAAATGGCGAGATGCTAACTTATCTGTTTTAGAAAATACGACTTTAGAGGAGCTTATGTAAGCTCCTTTTTTTATT
Organism: Aquirufa sp. A-Brett2-W8; assembly: GCF_054558755.1. Classification (NCBI taxonomy): domain Bacteria; kingdom Pseudomonadati; phylum Bacteroidota; class Cytophagia; order Cytophagales; family Flectobacillaceae; genus Aquirufa; species Aquirufa sp. A-Brett2-W8. The sequence continues at coordinate 1,011 of NZ_JBPXKS010000006.1, read as the reverse complement.
CGTATAGGTGATCCAAGTTTTTCATCTTGAATTCATCGTTATCTAATTCTAAAAACTCTTCCCAAAATGGATTTTCTGGAACGGACGCCTTGCAAATAATAGGCGTTTGTTTAATCGGGTGGATGAAATACAGGCGGCGCGCGTGCAAATTAATGCTTGCGTCGATGTTCGGTTTATCAAAACCATATTTAATATCTCCGCGAATCGGGCAATTTAAGGAAGCTAATTGTACGCGAATTTGGTGTGGTCTACCAGTGATCGGTTCAACCTCCACTAAATAATGTAAGTTGATTTTGCCCAAAATCTTATAATTCAATTCCGCCTTCTGCGCTTTATCTTCTGGGTAATCATACGCCGTCGTCATATTCTTCGCCTCATTCTTTAAAAGCCAATGCGTTAATTTACCCTTCTCTGGATAGGGCTTCTTGCGAGTGACCGCCCAATACGTTTTCTGAATATCCCGCTTCCGGAACATCTCCATCATTCGCTCCAGCGCTTTCGACGTACGAGCAAAAATAACTAATCCACTAACCGGACGATCTAAGCGATGAACGGGATGCAAGAACACAGCACCTGGTTTTTGGTATTTTTCCTTGATATACTCTTTTAAAACATCTGTCAGCGTAACATCGCCAGTGCTATCACCCTGTACGAGAATTCCTGCGCGTTTATTCACGATCAGGAGGTGATTGTCTTCGTATACGATGTGATAGTCTTTCATGTTCTTTTAATTATTTAGGCCAAAATCTCTCCGCCCATTTCTCGCACAAAGGTAGGATTATTTCGCGATATGCTTATTGTGTTCAATTATTTTAAAAATTCCTTTCTTGATTTTCAGTCGATTACGAAAAATAGTATAAAAAGATTAGGTCATGATTTGTTAATAAAGAATTAATCCTACATCTTTGCACTCCCAATCGCTAGGAACAGAAGGTTTCTAGGGCAAGACTGAGAGTAAATCGAGTGATTAGATTCACACCAGAGCGGGTTGCTTTGGACGGTTTATTGGAG